>JBEIHA010000012.1:0-21254 GCA_040381635.1 Pseudobdellovibrionaceae bacterium | reverse complement strand
CGTTTCAGTCGGCGCGCGCGAAAATCACTAAACCACTTTTTGTCGAATGCCATCGTTTGGCGCCATTCAAGGTAAGATCAGTGGAAGTGGACGTGGTTTTGGATTTGATGATTCACGATTTAGACGTGGTCTTGGCCTTGATGAATTCCGAGCCCACCACCGTGTCGGCCGTGGGTACGCCGGTGCTGACAAAAAAATTGGACATCGTGAATGCCCGTGTGGAATTTGAATCCGGAGCTGTGGCCAACTGGACCGCCAGCCGGGTCTCGCAAAACTCGCAGCGCAAGTTTCGTGTTTTTCAGCCCAACCAATATCTGTCGATCGATTTTCAAGGTGGCGAAGTCAATTTGCTAACCAAAACCGGCGAATGGGGCGAGGGTCATGCAGGTGACAACTTTGCTGATCTACCGATTCCCCTCGAGCACGAGCAGTTTTCCTTGGAAAAAGGCGATGCGCTTTTGGAAGAAACCCGGTCGTTTATGGAAGCGATTCGCGATGACCGTGCCGTTCAGGTGTCGGGCCGTGATGGTCTGCGTGCGCTGAGCCTCGCCGAGAGGATCATCAAAAATGCACTCGACCGACTTCCCTAGTTCTCCTTCCCGAAAAATTCTGATCGTCGCGGCGGAAGCTTCCAGCTGTTTGTATGCGCAACGCCTTCTGGAACATTGGAAGAAACATAATATTTCAGTTCAAGCTTACGGCATCGGCGATCGAGCGATGGAAAAGCTGGGCTTCGAATGCCTGGGCCGCGCCGAAGAGCTGGCCGTCGTGGGTTTGAGCGAAGTCATTTCCCACTGGGGCGTGATCAAAAAGGCCTTCTACGATTGCATGGGGGCTGCTCAAGAAAGAAAGCCCGACGTGGTTTTGCTTTTGGATTATCCGGGCTTCAATTTGCGCTTGGCCAAGAAGATCAAGGCCATGGGGTTGCCGGTCGTTTACTACCTTTCGCCGCAGGTTTGGGCTTGGAAGACGGGACGAGTAAAGGTCATGCGGCAGGTGATCAATAAAATGCTGGTGGTGTTCCCCTTCGAGGTCGATTTTTACGCGAAGCATGACATGCAAGACATGAAAGTGGAGTTTGTAGGTCATCCGTTGCTCGACGAACTGAATCCGGCCCACCTTGACCCTAAGGCGCGAAACATTCACCGCGCCCGTTATGGACTTCACCCCGAAGATGTTCTGCTGGCCTTGATGCCGGGTAGCCGCGTGTCTGAGATCAAGCATCATCTGCAGGTGCAGATCGGGGCGGCACGGGAACTGCTTAAAAGATATCCAAACCTGAAAGTGGCGCTTTTCGTGGCGCCAAACTTCGAAAAAGAGCAAATGCAAGACTGGCTGCCGGGTCTGGATTTTCCTTTGATGTTGATCAAGGACGAACCGTTCTCCATGATTGATTTAGCGGATGTGGTTCTTTGCGCCTCGGGCACGGCCACCTTGATGGTGGGTCTGCTGGAAAAGCCAATGGTCATCATGTACCGAATGAATCCCATGACGGCCTTTTTGGCCAAGCGCTTTGTGAAAAGCACGAAGTACTTCGGGTTGATCAATTTGGTGCTGGATCAGTTGGCGGTTCGCGAAGTTTTTCAAGGGGAGGCCGACGTTCCGCATTTGGTGCGAGAACTTGAGCCTTTAATCGCCAGCCAAGGCCTGCGCTCCGAGATTAAGGAACGGTTGAAGCCCGCGAAAGACCGTTTGGGATCGCGCGGGGCGACCGAGCGGGTGGCAAAAGCCCTTGAAGAATATTGGAGAAAGTAAAACGGCAATGACGGGTGTGGCTTAAGTGAGATCTCTATTGTTCCCTTTACGCTGGATTTACCAAGGCATCACGGGCACCCGCAATTGGATGTTCGACCGCGGATTGTTCAAGCAGCACTCGGTCGCTACCAAGGTGATATCCGTCGGCAATCTAACAGTCGGGGGGACGGGCAAAACCCCAGTGACCCTGGCGCTGATTGACTACCTTAAGAAAAAAAATCATTCGGTCGGAGTCGTTAGCCGCGGCTACAAGCGCGAGGACAAAGGCGTTCTAGACGTAGAAGTGTCGCCGGCGGCAGGACAGAAGTTTGGCGATGAGCCGGCGCTGATCAAATTCACCCATCCTGATATTCCAGTCGTGGTGGGCGAGAGGCGCGTGATGGCCGCGCAAAGTCTTTTGTCGTCGAAGTCCGTGGATTTTCTTTTATGCGACGATGCTTTTCAGCACCGAGCCTTGCAACGCGATCTCAATATTTTGCTTTTCGACGCCACTGAGCCGTTGAAAAATTACCGCGTTCTGCCCGTAGGGCTCGCCCGAGAATCCATGGCGTCCGCTTTGCGCCGTACGGATATTATTATTTTAACGAAGACAAACTTGGTTTCGGACGAAGAACTGACCGAGCGTAAGAAGTGGATCCGCGACAAGACCCACAAGCCCATTGTCGAAGCCGATTGGGTCTTTAGAGGTTTGCGCTCGCACAATGGTGAAATCAAAGACTCGCTGAAGGATCCGGGTTTACTGGTGAGCGGGGTCGCTAAGCCGGCAACTATCGAGCAAACTCTGGCCGGTAAAGTGAAAATCGTTCAGCACCGTAAGTTTGGCGATCATCATCGTTACACGGATCTCGAAGTTGAAAATATCCTCGACGAAGCTTCCGAGAAGCAAGCTCGCTGGATTCTGACCACCGGCAAGGATGCCATGAAACTTTCGGCTTTCAACCGCTTGCGGGAACGCTTGTGGGTGATTGAACTCGGCCTCGAGCTGAAAGGCGACGTGAAGGCACTCTATGAAGCAATTGACGGGTTGGCTGGGCCGCGGGGCTAGCTATCTCATTTTTAAATCTCCGCCCTTTGTGCATTGGGGTTTGGCTTATTCTCTCGCCTTCCTATGGTTCGATGTTCTGCGCATTCGCCGCAGCGTCATGCTCGCCAATTTGCAAATCGCCTTTCCCGAAAAAAGCCGAGCTGAGCACGTACGGATCGCTCGGCAGTCCTTGCGCTATCAAGGCTGGAACTTAGTCGAATACAGTTTTCTGCCTTGGATCAACAAAGAGAACGTCGATCAGTTTTTCGAGTTTCACGGACTAGACGTTTTTGATGCTGCCTTCTCCAAGGGCAAGGGCGTGCTGATGCTGACCTTGCATCTAGGCCACGGCGACTTAGGTACCGCGGCCTTGGCCATCAAAGGTTATCCGGTGGTCTTGGTTTCAAAAGTCTTCAAACTGAAATGGTTGAACGATCTTTGGTTTGGGATGCGCGAAAAGGCGGGCGTGCGCTTCGTACCGCCACGCAACAGTTCGTACGCGTTGCTGAAGGCCTTGAAAAAGAACGAGGCCGTGATCATGGTCAATGACCAGTTCACTGGCCCGCCCATCGGGGTGCGCACGACCTTCTTTGGTAAAGAAACGGGGACCGCCGCGGGCCTCGCGGTCATGAGCCAGCGTTCCGGCGCGCCCGTTGTTTCGGTTTATATTTACCGCAAAGAGGATGGCCGCCATGCCATTCATTTTGTGCGCGAGATACCGAGTGAAGGCCCTGCGGAGCGCGTCACGCAAGGTTACAACGACGAGCTCGAATCCTTCGTTCGAAAACACCCCGACCACTGGATGTGGCTACATAAGCGTTGGAAAAGGTTTGTGGTCCAATAAGCGCTGTTGGTATTATTGGGGTATGAGAGCTTGGACACGTTCGATCTTCGTTTTAATTATTGTTCTGCTGGTTGCTTCCTGCGCCGGCAAAATCCTACAAGTCGACCGGTCCGACGAAGTCTTAAGTAACGAGGAATTTGACGCGCAAGTCGAAGTGAAAGAAGCGAAAGTCGATCCGCCGGTCGAAGACATCAAAGAAATTCCTGAAGAACAGACGAAAAATGCGGGTAAGAAGAAAAAATCAAAAGCCGTCGCAAAACCGGTAGCGGAGAAACCAAAAGTGAAAGGTCCTAGACAGCCCGACATCGAAGACAGCACCGGTTTTGACGGCCGCCGTCCAGTCAAAGATCCTTTTAGAGTTGGCGAAAAAGTGACTTTCGATGTTTCCTATTTCAACATCACCGCCGGTGAACTCAATATGGAAACCAAACCCTTCGTCACCGTGAATGGGCGTAAGGCCTATCACTTTGAAGCGAGCGGTAAATCAACCCCGTTTTTCACCAAGATCTACGCGATCGATGACCGCGTGACCACGTACATGGACTTTGAAGAAATGCGTCCGTTGTCGCTAATGGTGTCGATCAAAGAGTCCAATCAATTGGGCGAAACACGTACGTTCTACGATTGGAAGACCAACAAAGCCAGTTACTGGCAAAAGAAGATCGTGAAAGGCAAAGGCGAGCGCAACAAAAAAATGGATTGGGCGATTTTGCCTTATTCACAAAACGTTGTGAGCGTGGCTTGGTATTTACGTACTTTCGATCTAACAGTCGGTAAGAAACACGCGGTACGAGTAGCGGATGAGGGCAAGAATATCGTTTTTACCGGTGAAGTTTTACGTAAAGAGAAATTGAAAACACCCCTGGGAGTTCTGGATACCGTTGTCGTCACACCCCGGATTACGGCCGATGGGGTTTTCAAACCTATCGGCGAAGTTTTGATTTGGTTTACGGATGACGAACGCAAACTCTTAGTTCGCCTAGAATCCAAAATTAAAATCGGCACCGTGATCGCCAAGGTGCGCTCGATTGAGAGTGGTAAAGAATAGCTCACATAGCATTGAGATAACGATCAAGGCCTTCTTGACCGAAATACTTCATGGCCTCAGTGCGAAGCCTAAGATCGTGCTTCATCTTCCAAAGATCGATCAAGATCATTCCATCAACCGTGTTGAATCCCGAGTCAAAAGCGAAGGAAAGGTACTCGGCGCCTAGGGTGGCATAGATCCCAAGCAACGGTGGAATTCGCTCTCCGTCGATCGCTTGGACCGCCACATTCAAATCTTCAAGGGTGTGCAGCTGTTCCACCAGTTCGGCTTCCGCGGGCAAGAGTGGGTCAAAATATTCATAATTTTTCTGAGGCTGGGCGGACAGTTCATTCTGACTTGGACCGAACTTACGGCGCAAGAATTCCACCATTATACGTTTAGCCGCGGGTGAGTAGGTGTTCGAAAGACTGACCGGCCCGATAAGATATCGATAGTGGGGGTTGTCCGCGAGAAAGGCACCAATACGTCGCCAGATTTTAGCGAAGGCGACTCCTGACTGGCGACCGCCGCTTTTGTCGACGAACGAGCGACCGAACTCAAGGCCTCTTTGCTCAAGGGCCTGGCTTAATTGCGGTGAGTATTTGAATTCGTCATTGGTGTAACCCTTCAATCCTTGTTTAGCGAGTTGATCCAGGCGCCCCATGCGGTAGGAACCCAGCAACCTGTTGTCGCGAGAATCAAAGGCAATCAAATGTTGAAAGGTTTTGTCATACAAATCCAGATCAAGAGAAAGACCCGAGCCCTCGCCGATGGAGCGAAAGACGTGCTCGCGTCGACGACCCAACTCATTCCAAAGTTCGGGGGCTTGGCCTGCCCCGTCGACCAAAAATATCTGAACGCCAGGGCCTTGCCCAAGGGGGGCTTGATCCAAGTTCTTCAGTTGCCCCGCGACTTGCTCTAGGTGACGACCCTCATCAGCGGGCCCCCAGATTTCGGCTAGATTCCGCTCATTGGAATTGAGGCCTTGGTTTCGGCCCTGCAAAGCGAGAGTCATGGATCTTAAAGATGGAGCGATTTTATTCTTCTCGTGAGAAAGCGCAGAAACTTCGGCGGCACCGCCTAGCACCACTTCAATTTTGCGATCCATGTTCTTTCCCAGCTCGCGACTGTGCATCATCGGAGACAACTTCGAAAGCGGGCTCAAGCTTCCACCCGGCTTAGTCCATTCGCGAAATCGATAAAATTGTGGACTTGCCTTGCCCGCAACGAAGACGGGAATCACTTTGGCATTTCGTACCCTATCCAAAATTTTAACAATTCCCGGTTGCCATTCTTTCTCTATCGGTTGGCCATCGACGTCCAATGTGTCGGACACGTCGCCCGCCGGAAAAATCATGATGGATCCACCATTTTTTAGATACGGAATGATGTCGTTCGCGACGGCCTTGCGGTTGAACTCTCTTGCTTGAGCGCCTCCGTAAGGGTTCAAAAAGAAGGCGGCCTCCCTCATGCCGGGGTAGTCGGCTAGCATATGGGTCAAAACAATTTTTACATCTGGCCGCGCTCGCGCTAGAAGAGCCGCCACCGCGATTCCTTCGCTGCCATTCAGGGGATGATTTAGTGTAAACACCAGTGGTCCAGACCGTGGAATTTGATCCAGAGCGCGTAGGACATTGCTCGATTCGTTGATGTTTAAGCCGAAGGCTCGGGCGAGGCGTACAAAGTAGGGATCATTCGATTCATCGGCCAGAAATCCACGGGTTCGTTGATTGAAAGCGGAAAGACCGCCCAGACGAAAAGCCAAGGAGCTTAAGGCAGAATTCAAGACCGAACCCGGCTTGCCCGGCAACTGGGGGGAATAGAATCGCCCTTTGATCGAATCCCATCTAAAGGTTTGCGGATCTGGCGCCGAAGGCTTTGTCGCTAGCGAATTTTGACAAATGGATTCCGCGGTGGACGAGTTCCGCTTTTCGGCCCAAGCGACAGAAACTGGCGCCATGGTGGCCAAAATTGAAAATTGCAAAGCAGCAATCGCCAGTATTTTCAACGGCTCACCTCAAGCGAAGGGGATCATAGGGGTTGTCATTCGGTAGGATTTGCAATAGCTGTTCCTATGCCGAAAAATCAAGCTGTTTCACTGGAACTGGGCTTGCACTGCAGATGACCATGTTTTTTCCTTTTGTACGCAGGGCTCGGGCCCTCTCATGTATAAAGCGCGTTTTGTCACTTCGCTCGGCGTGTTTGCCGCTCTTTGTGCTGGTGGGGCTGGCTGTTTCTCAGGCCTGGGCGACACGCGCCGATTGCGAAAAAGCTCTTTTGGCCGTTCAAGCGGTTCTGGGTGAGGGGCCAAAGACCGAAATCTATGACGATGAGTCTCGGCGGCAACATTCTCCGACCATCAAAATTGAATCCGTTGTTGCCGGCGAGCACGGGGGGCAGCGCCTAGTCTTGAGGCGTACGGCCGCGCGCTGGCTTTCGGATTATCGATCGGTGCGCTTTGACCCACAGGGCGATCCTCGCTGGTTTATCGAAACGATGGGGCCGGAAGCAGCGGAATTTTTCGGCTTTAAAGTGATGGGTGATGATCGAGTGATCGTCCCCGATGGAAATGAATTTAACGGCGCCATCAAAAAAATAAACGCCCAGTTGGTCAAGATGGGGAAAGAGCCCATCGAGATTTCTTTCTATATCACTGCGGGCGTCGACAACACCAACGTGGCCGACTATATTCGAGCGTACGGAAATTCGCATGCGCTGCCGATTGCGGCCTCAGGCAATCACTTGATGCATGATCTGAGCTTTCATTCAGGGGCGATATTCTTCCCCGGGCATTTGGTTCGCTTGTCTGGGTATTTCTCAAGATTTTTGGATGGCTATCTTCAGTTCGTTCAGCGCAAGTATCAGACGGATCCAATGAAGGCCGCAGCAATCCGTCACATTTCCTTTTTGATGCGAATGAATCACACCGTGACCATTGATACGTCGACCGGCACGATTAACCCAGGGATCGTGGCTTCTTTGCGTAAACCCGGCGAAAAGGAGTCCCTTGAGATTCTGTTTACTCCGACGGTGTTGATCAGTGGCGAAGGCAATACCGCGCGCTTGTACTTCGAAGAGAAGATCAAATCTTTGGCGCCGACGGAGATGAGCTACGTGCATGAGTATGCAGGTCTAAGTCAGTCCAACAAAACCATCACGGCCTTGACAAGCCTGAATGTAGATCAGTTGCTAGTCGATCTGGCCGAATTTGTGAGCCAGAGAAACGTTCCGGGACAGGAAATGTTTGAAAACGTTTATATCCCACAGTCTTTAGAAGTCTTGGAATCCCTTTGTAAAGGCATCGGTCAGCGCCGCTTGGTGATCCGGCACGCCGCTTTGGCTCTAAAAGCCGAAAAGTAAGACTAAAGTCTAAGTAGTAAAGTCGCGAACTTAAGTCAGTCCACGCCACGGGCGGGACCGCGCGGTACAATGGGTTATGGCCGAGATCGCATGTCGATATTTTAACGGATACAAGCCCTGTGGAAAAAGCACGTCCTGTGACCGTTCCCATTGCGCTTCGTACTCTTCGGTGGAAGAACGAATTCTTATCATCCATCTCGAAGCTCTGGGTGCGGTTTTACGCTCGACTTCGCTGCTTCCGGCGATTCGGCGCAAATATCCGCGTGCGCATATCACCTGGGTGACCAAGCCACCGGCTCAGCATTTGTTGGCGGGACTTCAGGTCGACCGTCTGATTACGACGGACTTTGTTCAGTTGGCGGCTTTGAAGTTTGATTTGGCCTTCGTGATCGACAAGTCCTTGGAAGCTTCAGGAATTCTAGCCCTGACGCGCGCTTCGGAGGTGCGGGGCTTTCGGGCCGATGATGTGAGCGGTGCAATTTTGCCCGCCAATCCCGAGGCCCGCGAGCTGTGGGATCTGGGCTTGGATGATCACCGAAAGTTCTTTGTTAACCAAAAGAGCGAGCAGCGCCTGGTGCACGAAGCCTTGGTTTTGGGTGAATACGCACGCGATGAGTACCAGATGGTTTTGTCCAAGTCCGAGCAAGAAACGGCGCAAGCGCGCCGTCGCGCATGGTCGCCAAATGGGGCAACGCTCATTGGATTGAACACGGGTTGTGCGGCCGTTTTACCGGCAAAAAAGCTGAGTGTCGAAGGACACCGCACGCTCATACATAGGATTATGAATGATCCAACCTTGAAAGGCGCCTCCATCGTTTTACTCGGAGGTCCTGAGGACACCGAGCGCAATAAAGCAATTGCGAAAGAACTCCCCGTGATTCAATCGCCAACACAAAGCGGACTGCGCGATGGATTTTCATCGATCGCCGCTTGCGACGTTGTCGTTAGCGGCGATTCTTTGGGTATGCATATGTCCATTGCCATGAAAAAATGGACCGTCGCCTGGTTCGGTCCTACCTGTGCGCAGGAGATCGATCTTTACGACCGGGGTGTAAAAGTTCTTACGATTGCCCCGTGTTCGCCGTGCTGGAAGAGAGTTTGTGAGCAAAAACTTATGTGCTACGATCAGGTCGATTTTAATAAGGTTTTGCAAGGGATCAAAGAAGGACTGCCGTGGCTCAACATCTCGTCTTCCAAACCGCGTTCCCCGGAGATCTCTTCCTCTCCGTCCCCCTGATCAAGCGGATCAAAGAATGGGATCCTGGTGCACAGGTGGTCTTGGCTTGTCGCCCGGGGTTGGGTGATTTCTTTTTGGCCGCGGGTCTCGCCGACGAAATCGTCACAATAAATAAAAAAGATAAATCTCAAATAGCGAAAGCGATGGCCGATCTGCGCGCCCGAACGTGGGACGTGGTTTTTGTTCCACACCAAAGCGTTCGTACGGCTTTAATGATGTGGCGCTTGAAGTCTCGGCATAAGGTCAGCTTTGCTCAATGGTGGAATCGTCCGTTCTACGATAAGCGGGTCGAAAAGCCTACGGAGTACCCGGACGCTCTTAGGCAGTTGAGTTTGCTGATGCCGCTCGACGCCCGGCTCGCGGAAATGTTCGCTCAAGAAGAGATGCAGAACCTACGAAATCCGGTGGAGAGGGAATTCGCGGATCTGCGAAAGCCCATGATCCCCGAATGGGCGTCTATGGAAATTATGGGGCGCCGAACTTCGGACAAAATAGTTTTTATGGCGCCGGGGAGCACATGGAATACCAAACGGTGGACGGCCCGTGGTTATGCGGAAGTGGCGCGCTTGCTTCAGCGCGCTGGCTACTCGGTGGTTCTGGTGGGGAGTCCCGCGGAGCGCGCCTTGTGCGCGGAGATCGAATTAGTCGCGCGCGGCCGCGCGCCGGCGCTAGACACTGCGAATCCCGGCGGACCGCAAATTTCGAATCGTGCGGGTGAAACCAATTTAAATGAATTGGTGCAGCTACTACGAACCGGGGAAGCCTTAATCACCAATGACAGCGGATCCATGCACGCCGCGGCGATTAGCGGACTCCCGACGGTTGCGATCTTCGGGCCGACGGTTCTTACTTTAGGCTTTAGGCCTTGGAATAACCAATCCGTCGTCGTCCAGCGCTCGTTGAATTGCCGACCGTGCGGTAAGCATGGTCACGTCAAATGCCCGCTGGGACATCACCACTGCATGGAAAAAATCGAGGCTCAGCAAGTGATGGACGCCTTTCTTTTGTTGATGAAGCCGCAGAATCAGAACTCTGTTTAAACAGAGTTCTTGGCAAAAAATACCACGTTTAAGCCATCACTCCGAAAAGACCTTCATCCGGCTTTCGCACAAAATGTCCGCGCCCCGCACCACTCGGCCCGAGAACAAGACAATAGGACCCATCATGCGCGCGCCGCTCACCTGAATACGAAGGGCGTCGCCAGGCTTCACACTTTTCAACAGTTCTCGGCTACCGAATTTGGCGTCATTGAAAGACGCTAAGAAAGCGCGCTTCGGCGTTTGGCTCACCGGATCGCCGCTGAACTGGCGGTGGCAAACCGAAATAAATCCATAAGACTGCGCGATAAACTCGAGACAACTGGTGGGTCTTAAATAACCGCCGTCCCCGAAATAATGTCCGTCCGGCCGGAGGGTCAACCAGGTCTCGCCGCCGGTGGCGGAATAATCTAGGACTTCGTCCACCCAAACCATCGGCGGCCGGTGCGGGGCAAATTCCCAAATGTCTTTGACCGGTATGGCTTTTTTCATGGCACTACTGGATATCATGGCTGCCGCATTTTGCCATGTTCTATGGCTCACGTTAACCTTTGACGGCCCGGGGCTCGGCGCTCAATAAAGAGGGGATGATTGCGCAAAGCGAAGTGTTTAAAGGTTTACATAAACTGAGCGAGGGTCTTCCTCACGTCGCCACTTGGACGCTGCCGAATGACTTGCCGTACTTCGACGGGCACTTCCCAAAAAATCCAATTTTTCCGGCCGTGGGAATCGTGGACGGGACTCTTTATTTTTTGCAGAGCGTGATGCAGCGGTCCGAATGTATTTTTGTGACTCATTTTCGTGTGGCCAAATTTCTTAGCCCGATTCAACCGGGTCAAACTGTGCGTATCGAATTAAATCCCTTGAGTGAAAATGAATGGGAAGCCGAATGGAAAGAAGAAGGCACACTCAAACTACTGGCCACTCTACACTTCCAATTGTGAACAAGTGCTTGTAGCCTCAACGACTCTCGTACGTAAAGGCTTGCTCCGCCACCGTATTTTGTTTAACGTCCGGGACCAATGTCAACCCACCAGGTTTTGCTTAACCAGGTTATCTCGGTCATCCGGAATTCCGTGAACTTGCATCACCTTGAATTGACCCAATTCAATCCGGAAACATCTCTTTGCGATGGCGGATTGGGATTGGATTCCGTTGATATTCTCGAAATCATCGTCGCTGTTGAACATCACTTCGGAGTAAAAGTCGACGCGGCCGAGATTGAGAAAAAGCATTTTTGCACGATTGGCTCGGTGGCCGAGCTTATCTCTTTAAAAAGAAAAAACAGAGAAAATTTGACCAGGCGTTAGTTACCGGCTTCGGCCGGTAGATCAAAGTGCCTCTGCTTTAAATAAACAATCCCAAAACCTGAGCCTGTTTCACCCAGCGGTGATCGACGTCCACCAGGCGCGGCGGTTTCATCAAGTCGGTGATGGGCGCGCGCAGGATTCGGCCTTCGCGATAGACGATCGCCTGTCCCCAGTTTTTTTCAAGGGCCGCGCGTGCGGCCTGTACGCCCATAAACGAAGTCAAGAATCGGTCGGTGGTGGTGGGCGGACGGGCACGTTGTAAGTGGCCTAGTACGACGTGCCGGGATTCCCAGTCGCATTCTTTCTCGATCCAACGGGAAATCTCCATCGCGATGCCGCCGTAGCGTTCCTTCTGCACCGAGCTCGCCACCTCGAACATCACCTTAGGATCTTCGCCTTCGGCAAAGGCACCTTCGCTGACCACGACCATCAGTTCGCGCTTCCCTAAGGCCTTTTTCTTACGCACAAAATCCAAAAGCTTATGGCGAGAAAATGGTCGTTCGGGAATTAAGATCACATCGGCGTACGACGCTAAACCACCGCCTAAGGCGATCCAACCGGCGGTGCGGCCCATCGTTTCAACCACGATCACGCGCGAATGAGCGTCGGCTGTGAAGCGCAACGCATCCACATTTTCGGCGACGCAAGAGCAAGCCGTATCGAAACCGAATGTCGCTTCCGTTCCCGCCAAATCATTATCGATGGTCTTCGGCACGCCGATGAGGTTAATTCCCTCGACGACTTTCGCCAGCCCCGCAAAGGTTCCGTCACCACCGCAAGCGATAAGACCATTCAAATTAAGCGCGCGGTATTTTTCGGCGAACTCTGCTTCGCGACCTGCCGTAGAGCTACGGTTCGAACTACCAAGAAGAGTGCCGCTCAGAGCGTGAGCGTTCTGCACAAGCTGCAAATCGAGTTTCAAAGTTCTGTTGTTGAAAATGCCTTCGAAACCATCGCGGATGCCGATGACTTCCGTGCCGTTTTGCAGAAGGACACGAGATGCCGATTCGATGATGCCGTTTAAGCCGGGGGCGTCACCGCCGCCGGTCAAGATACCAACGCGCATTTAAGCTTCGTTCAAGTCACGAACGTTGATCGAATATTTTTTGATTTTTCTAAGCAAAGTATTCTTGGGAATATTGGCCTGTGCCACGGTTTGGTTGATGCGACCGTGGTTGGCTCTCAAAGCTTGCATGATAAACTCTTTTTCGGTCTCTTCCTTAAAACGGTCGAAGTCCAACGGACCCGAATACGAAGCGGGCAGGTTGAATTCAACTTCGCTTTGGGCGGCCGCGCGCAAGGCGTCCGGCAAAGAGGCCAGCTGAATGAGTGACGCATTTTCGATAACGAAGCAGCGCTCAACCAGATTTTCGAGTTCACGGATGTTTCCGGGCCAGCGGTATTTACGCAGCATTTCTAAAGCTTCGGGCGCAAAGCCATGAATTGTGCGTCCCATCTTCTTGTTGAAACGGCGGACGAAGTGCGAAATCAAATTTTCGAGATCATCCAGACGTTCGCGTAAGGGTGGTAAGAAAATCGGCATAACGTTTAAGCGATAGAACAAGTCTTCGCGGAAGCCGTGATCTTCGATCATCTTTTCCAAATTGCGATTGGTGGCGGCGATCACGCGTGCGTTGGTCGCGACTTCGCGGTTGGATCCCACGGGAGTGAAGCGCTTCTCTTGAAGCACACGCAGCAATTTTACCTGCATATCGGGGGGCAACTCGGCCACTTCGTCCAAGAAGATCGTGCCTTTGTTCGCCAGCTGAAATTTTCCAATCTTTCTTTCATGAGCCCCGGTGAAAGCGCCTTTTTCGTGGCCGAACAATTCGCTCTCCATCAAAGATTCCGGGATGGCGCCGCAATTGATGGCGACAAATTCACCGTGCTTGCGGGGTGAATTGAAATGGATCGCGCGCGCCACCAGTTCTTTACCGGTGCCGTTTTCACCGCGAATCAAAACCGTAGTGTCGACTTGGGCCAAGCGATTGATCAGATCAAAGATCTCGCGCATTTTTTTGGAAGATCCGACGAATTCGGAATCCACGTCGTCATCTAAAACGGGGGCGGAGATCGCCAGGTCCGATACCATTTCTTGGGTTTCTAAGGCTTTCTTTACGATCTGCGAAAGTTTGTCCGGTTGAACCGGCTTTTCGACGTAATCGTAAGCGCCGCCCTTGATCGCGGTCACCGCGTCTTGCAGGTTGGAGTGCGCGGTCATGATGACCACGAAGATCCGGGGATCCAATGCTTTAATCTGGGTCAAGGCTTCCAGCCCATCCATTTCGGGCATGCGAACATCCATCATAACTAAATCGAATGGAGCGGCTGTATTCTTGACCAGTTCGATGGCCTCGCGTCCGTTAGCGGCTTCCGCGATCTTGAATACGAATCCGGGCATCGTCGTGTGGAGGATCGAGGCGACGGATTTTCTGAGCTCGCTTTCATCGTCGACGATCAGAATGCTTACTTCTTGAGTCATGCTTACTTCCTTTAGACGGGATTCCCGCCATCTATGCTTGTAATGGCAGGGTAAACCCCACTCTTGTACCTTTTCCTACATCGGTTTCCAAGAAGACTTCGCCTCCGTGCAACTCTATGAAGTATTTCACCAAAAAGAGACCTAAACCGGTCCCCTTGATCGCACCTTTGTGAGCTGAACCACGGAAGAATTTCTCAAATAGGTGCTCGCGGTCTTCGATTGGTACACCTGGGCCATTGTCACGCACATCGAAAATCACTCTATCGTCTACCTCTTGGGTGTGGATTTCGATTTTACCGTCGTTCGGCGTGTATTTAATCGCGTTCTCGATCAAATTCAGCACCACTTCGTGAATCAACAGCCCGTCCACTTCGATCGAAAACATGGGTTCCAAATCAATTCGCATCTCTTGTCTTTTGTCGTCAGACAAAGGCTTAAGTTGAGCCGCCACCTTTTCGACAACCTCGTTTAAGTCCGTGGCCTCCTTACGGACTTGAACTTGGCTCGATTCTAAACGCGAGACCTGCAAAATACTCTGTATGTAGCGGTGGAGCTCAACACTTTCCTTGCGCAACGATCCTAAGCCGTCGCGCACTTCCTCGCCCACTTGGCCGGTGGCTAGCCGGTCGCAGATGGCCTGAATTTTTGCAATCGGCGTTTTGAGATCGTGGGAAATAAGCGAAACGAAGTTATTGCGTAGCTGGTCTAACTCCGAGAGCAAACGCTTTTCTTGCTCTAAACGCCAGGTTTGATTTTCTTTCATCGATAGTTGGTAGCCAATAAAGACGACGTACGCGACGAGCGCTAAAAGTAATGGGGACAGCGCAGGAATCCAAAAGTAATGCGAATCAAAAATCCAAATCGAGAAGGCCGTCGTGCCAAGACAGAGCCAGAACAAGAAAACAAAGGCCATCGCTTGCGGATAGTTGATCAGTACCATAACGGCCAAAAGTAAAATCAAGAGCAGATAGATCCAGCAAGCGACGGGCGAAAGTCTTTGGATCCAACGACGGCCGATGGCGTTGTCCACGACCTGCGCGATTAAGTCGGCGCGATTCATCGTGCCCAATGGAGTTTGGAATAAATGGCTATCCACCGAATTAGTTCCGATCAAAACAATTTTGTCTTTGAAGAAGGACGGAGGAATTCGATCTTGCAAAACATCGAGCGCCTGCACGGTCGGGAAGACGCCACGTTTTCCGCGAAAATTTATCAAACGGCTTTCGCCGAGCATCGTCTGCAGATCTTGCATGGCCTCGACTTTTTGCGATTCCGTAAGTTTGACTCCCATATGCGGTAGCGGCGCGAAGGGTGGCGAAAATCTTCTTAAGACGCGGTCTTCATCGGGTCTTAAGTCCACCAAGGCAACGTTGTATCCGTAACTACTGGCCATCAACGGCAAAGCGGGCCGACCCTCGCTATCGATCTGCCCCGCCCAAAATACTCGTGGATCGGTCAGCGCGCGCAGAGACTCTTCCGGTTTCGGCAATTGCGGAGTGAAGAAAAAAGTAACGCCGATGACCTCGGGTTTCTGAGTCAGAATTTTTCCCAGCAGGCTGTTCCAAGTGCGCGGATTCCAAAAATAGGAATCGGTCACGACGGCAAATTCCTTCAACGAGCGCAGTAAGTTGTTGTTTGGTCCATGCAGAGCGGTCCAATCTTCTTGATCAAATTGAACGATGACGATTTGCTTAGCCGTTTCTTGTTTGCCTCGAATGCTAAAGCGCACATCGTGTTGTTTGACTTCGTCGAAGAAGGGAAAGGTGCACGCAAGGATCCAAACCACGAGGACGCGTAACCACAGCCCCTTGGCTTTCAACATGTTTTCGATAGGTGCTTTGATCATTGCTGACGCTGTGTATCAATATAGTGGCGAGAATTCAATTGGTTCCGCTCTTAAAATCGGTCATTTTGACCGCCATGCAGACCTGGATGGAAATAAAGGCGACTGAGAAAGAATTTCAAGGCGGAGTCCTGACCGTCGGCAACTTCGACGGCCTTCATTTTGGCCACCAAGCCCTCCTAAAGAAATGCCGAGAACTGGCCAAACCGGTGATTCTTATGACCTTCGATCCGCACCCCTTGCAGGTTTTGCGGCCGGATCGCCCCCACACCCGAATTTTTCCCCGGGCCGATTTGATGGAGCGTTTGCCCCTATTCGGGGTCGACTTGTTATTGATCCTTTCATTCACCAAAGAGCTCGCCAGCTTAAGCGCCGAAGAATTTCTAAAAAAATACGTCGCCGATCCATTTGCACCGAAGCATCTTGTGGCGGGGCATGATTTTGCCTTGGGAAAGAATCGCGAGGGCTCAATCGAATTTTTGCGCGCTTGGGGCGAACGTCAGGCGTGTGAACTTCATCTCGTCGAACCACTCGCCCGCGGCGGTGAAATTTTCTCGAGCCGACGGATTCGGGAACTGATCACTAAGGGTGAAGTCGAAAGAGCTGCGGAAAAATTGGGACGTTTTTTCTATTTGAAGAGCGAAGTCGGAAGCGGAGCCGGAAGGGGCTCTGGTCTTGGCGTTCCGACGATGAATCTAAAGCCGCTCAAAGAAACCACGCCGGCGCACGGCGTTTACGCCAGTCGAGCCTGGTTGAACGGCATTTGCTACGGGAGTGTCACCAACGTTGGTACGAATCCCACCTTCGGTGGCGCGGAGGGTTTGAAGATCGAGACTCATATCCTCGGGGCGTCGGTCGAGGCCCGAGGTCTGACCGTCGTCGTCGAATTCGTTAAGCGCCTTAGGCCGGAAATGAAGTTCGCGTCGATCGAAGACTTGAAGAAACAGATCAAAGACGACATTCTTAAAGCACATGAAGCTTTGGACCACATTAAGCCCGGCAAATGAAGACAAACGCTGGCAAGTTTTAAGCCAGCATATCTCGAATGCCGGCGTCGCCAATGAATTTCGCCCATGGCAAGGTCCCCCCGAAGCCATCAGCGATCTCTCTTTGCTCGCTGAATATCATCACGTCCGCATTAGCAGTCGTTTCGGCTCCGAGATTCTGAAACACGTCAAAGTTCAGTCTTCCTGGATCGACCTCTTGGGGGTCGTTGATGGAATGGTGAAAACTGATAAAGGCTGGTGGCCGCAGTGCGCTCTCTTTGAAAGCTTCGGGCAACTGCTCTTCGATTTGGGCGTTGACCTCGATATGCGGGGAAATGTTCTTATAGCCGGAGCGGGCGGCACGGCACGGGTAGCTATCGCCGCTTTTTTCAAAGCCGGCTTCCGGAATTTTTTGCTGACCAATTTCAATGCCGAGGAAGCTGAAAGCTCGATCCGCGAAGTGAAAGCTAAGTTTTTCGGGCTGACTCTGCACTGGGTGCCGACGGAAAAAATAGTTCTTCTCCCAGGCGAAAGTTCGGTCATCGTGAACTGCACTCCGAGTGTCGAAGAGAATGCTTTGCTGGTCGAGCTTTCCTACATGAACTTTCTGAAGCGACCCGGCTTTCTTTTTGACGTGAGTCGATCAAAAAAGCCTAGCATTTTGGTGCAAGAAGCCAATGACGCAGGCGTGAAAGTTATTCCAGGCTCACAGATCGCGGCGCGAGCGGACGTTCTGTGGGCTAAATGGGCTTTTGGGGCGGAAGTGAAACTCGACCCCTATCTCAAAGACTTCGAAGCGACGCTGGACTAAGTCCAACTCCCCAATTCAAGACCGACGTCCAGTTACAAAAAACGTCACCTAAGTTTACTCTGATAGATATAGAGGAATAACAGGCCAAAAGGGGTTTTCCATATGTCAGCTGCGAAGAAGGCACTGGCGGAACTGCTCGTCTCGAGCAATCTCGTCGACCTTGATCAATTGGAACAGGCGCGCCGCGATCAAAAAGCGAACGGCGGTCGTTTGACTACGGCCATCGTTCGACTCGGTTTTTTGAAAGATGCCCAGATGGTGGAATGGTTAGGTAAGCAGTATGGTTTGCCGACAATCGATCTGTTTGGGTTTGAAGTGGATCCCTTAGCGCTGAAACTGCTAAGCCGTCAGGTTTGCGAAAAGCACATGGTGATACCCGTTTCCAAGGCGGGCAAAAGTTTAGTTGTGGCCTTTGCCGACCCCAGCAATATCTACGTCAAAGACGATCTGGCGCTGCTCACTCGTTGCAAGATCGAAGCGGTCGTGGCAGCTGAATCCAGTATTTTGTCTTCGATCGACAAGTATTACGGCGGCACTCAAAAAATTGAAAACCTGGTTTCTGAAATCGAGGACTCGGACGACGGCGGCGGTAGCGGCGGTCCGGGGCTAATTTCGGTCGTGGATCAAGAGATGCAGGCCGATGAAGGCCCGATCGTAAAATTCGTCAACGCGATGCTGGCCGAAGCGATCAAAAGTAAGGCCTCAGATATTCACGTAGAGCCCTACGAAAAGCGTTTCCGCATCCGCTTCCGGATTGACGGATCGCTGATGGAAAAAACACAGCCTCCCGGTAACGCGGCCTCGGCCATCATTAGCCGTTTAAAAATTTTGGCGAAGCTCGATATCGGTGAACGTCGTAAGCCCCAGGATGGTCGCATGAAAGTGAAAATGCGAAACGGACAAGAGATCGACTTCAGGGTGAACTGCCTGCCCACGATGTTCGGTGAAAAAGTCGTTATGCGTTTGCTCGACAAATCCAATCTACAAGTAGACATGACTAAGCTTGGTTTCGAACAAGACGAATTTCAGAAGTTTTTGGATGCCATTTACCAGCCGCAAGGGATGATTCTGATCACTGGCCCCACCGGTTCGGGAAAAACCACGACCATTTACTCGGCTTTGAATGAATTGAACAAACCCGACGTGAATCTTTCGACGGCCGAAGATCCGGTGGAATTCAATTTGGACGGCATCAATCAGGTCCAGGTAAATCCGCAGATTGGCTTCACCTTTTCGGACGCTCTACGCGCCTTCCTTCGTCAGGATCCCGAGATCATCATGGTGGGGGAGATTCGCGATTTAGATACCGCAGAAGTGGCTTTCAAAGCGGCATCAACGGGACACTTGGTCGTCAGCACTTTGCACACCAATGACGCGGCTTCGACGGTTTCTCGTCTGGTGGAAATCGGCGTCGAACCTTACATCGTGGCCGAAGCCACAACCATCGTGGTGGCGCAGCGCTTGGTGCGTAAGGTTTGCGCGCGTTGCGGAGTTGAGCACAAAGTTTCCGACGAAGTTCTTTTGAAAATCGGCGTGAAGAAGGAAGAACTCGCACTCTACAATAAAGTCAGAAAGGGCGAGGGTTGTGAAGAGTGCGGCGGTTCAGGTCTTAAGGGACGCTTAGCCATTTTTGAAATGATGAAAATGACAACAGCGGTGAAAGAAGCCATTTACAAGGGCGCTTCACCCCTGGATGTCAAACGCTGCGCGATTAAAGATGGAATGAGGACACTGCGCCAAGCAGCCTTGTTGAAATTACGCTCCGGACAGACGATCGTTGAAGAAGTGCTCAATACGACGGTGGCAGACGACATAGTATGATTACATTGCATCAATTGTTGAAGGCAGCGGTGAAACAAGGGGCTTCGGATCTGCACATTGTGGCAGGATCGCCCCCCGTTCTGCGCGTAGAGGGCCGGATCGTGCGCGTGAAATCCGGCGATTTGACCTCAGACAACACACGAACCATTTGTTACTCCATTTTGACGGATGCACAGAAGGGCCGGTTCGAGGCCACCAAGGAATTGGACTTTAGCTTCGGCATTAAGGCCATGGCGCGTTTCCGCGCCAATTTGTTTTTTCAGCGCGGGGCCGTGTCGGGGGTCTTTCGCCGCATACCCTTAGATATTCCGGACATCGACACTTTGGGTCTGCCCCGTACGGTAGCCGAAGTTGTGAATCAGCCGACGGGCTTGGTTTTAGTAACCGGTCCTACCGGGTCGGGCAAGTCGACGACGATCGCGGCGCTGGTCGATAAGATCAACCGCGAACGCCGTAGTCATATTATCACTCTTGAAGATCCCATCGAATACGTGCATCCGCACAAATCCTGCATCGTGAATCAACGCGAAGTCGGGATCGATACCGTGTCTTACCGTTCCGCTTTGAAGCATGTTCTTAGGCAAGATCCGGACGTCTGCATGATGGGAGAATTGCGCGATCTCGAAACTATCGAAGCGGCGCTCAATATTTGCGAAACCGGTCACTTAGTCTTCGCGACCTTACATACGAATTCGGCCATTTCGACGATCAACCGTATCGTCAACGTCTTCCCGGCCGACCAGCAAGATCGTGTGCGCACGCAATTGGCGCTGACCTTGAACACGGTCGTCAGTCAGCGCTTAGTGCCGGGAATCAAGGGCGGGATGGCGCTCGCGCTCGAACTGCTGGTGATGAACCCGAATATTCGCAATCTGGTACGTGAAAACAAGCTGCACCAAGTTTACGGCATGATGCAGATCGGTCAGGATAAGACCGGGATGGTCACTCTTAATCAATCCCTTTTGCAATTGGTATTGAAACGTAAGGTCGAAGTGCGAACGGCATTTATGTTTAGCTCGGATCCTGAGGAGTTAGATAAAATGCTGAACACGGCGGGAGTGTAAGAGTCATTCATGGGATTGTTTGAATTTCAGGCGAAAACCGACGACGGACGTGTTGTTAAAGGTGAGTTGGAAGCGGCAAACGAAGCCGAAGCGCGTATCCGTATGCGCGCCCAGCGTCTCACGCCCCTTCGTATCGATGCTAAGAAAGTCGCTGGCAAGGGATTTGACATCACTAAGATGATGCCCGCTGGTGACAGCGTTTCGCTTAAGGATTTGCAGGTGTTCACCAGGCAGTTCGCCGTTCTTGTCGGGGCCGGCGTTCCGATCGTGCAAAGTTTGGAAGCTATGTCGCGCGGGGCGCGAAGCCCGGGCATGACAAAAATCCTTACGGGTGTTTGCCAGGACGTTGAGCGCGGGCGCCGATTGGCGGAATCGCTGGCGGCGCGGCCGGCGGTTTTCGACCGACTGTACGTGAATCTCGTGCGCGCGGGCGAAGAGGGCGGTGTGCTTGAAACCGTTTTAAACCGCTTGGCTGAATACATCGAAACCTCGGTGAAGTTGCGCGGAAAAGTGAAAGGGGCCTTGTTCTATCCGTTGGCCATCGTGGCTGTCGCCATTATCGTCATCGGTTTTATTATGGTCTTTGTCGTACCCAAGATGTCCGCGATGTTTACACAGAGTGGGCAGGAGCTTCCCGCGCTAACCTTTTTGGT
>JBEIHA010000011.1:0-21442 GCA_040381635.1 Pseudobdellovibrionaceae bacterium | reverse complement strand
GTATTTGAGTTATCGATCGGGCCTTTGAACTGAGATTGGATCGCGGTGATATTCAAATCAACACCCTGACCCACTTTGTCCGAAACCAGACCGGCCGGGTTAAAGTAAAGAGCCTGTGGACCTTGAACGTATGGGCTAGCGATACCCCCTAGGCCTGCCGAACGACCGCCCCACATAATTGCTTTTTCGAAACCAGCCGCGAAGGCCGATCCACTGGCCAAAAAGGCCGTGGCTAAAGAAACACTGACTAGACGATTGAACATGTTGAGATCCCCCTATGGATGCGTGTTCTACACCAAGATTAGATACCCAAGTTTTTGGGCGGACAATAAGAAAGCGATACAGCGGTTTGATTTTAAGGAAAATTGAGGTAATTATGCCTTGCCAGTCAAAAGGCCGCTCGCGCGCGGCCTTTTCAATATAAAAAGCCCGGTCGCTCCCGGGCTTTTCTACGTCAAAAGGCCCCTTGCGGAGCCTTCTTATAAAATCTGGTATTTGAATGTCAGACTTCAGTAAAGGTCTAGAAATAACCTTCGTCGTCGTCGCCTTCAACTTCGTCATCGGTTTCAATGTCGGCGTCGTCGTCGAAAGTTTCAACTTCAGTCTCGCTGAAGGTGTCTTCTTCGACTTCGTCTTTGTCGTCGTCACCGGCCATGGATTCGCTCATCGATTCGAAATCGCCGCTTTCCTCGTCATCCATTGCCGGAGCTTTGGAGTAGGGATTGATCATCGCGCCACCAGCTGCTCCCGCTGCGGCGGCACCGGCCATGCTTTTTTTATCTTTCTTGAGCGCCTTGGGAGCTGCGGCCTTTTTAGGCGCGGCGGCTTTCTTGGTGGCGGCTTTTTTAGGCGCGACTTTCTTGGTGGCCTTTGCGGGGGCTGCCTTCTTGGTCGCTTTCTTCGCAGCGGCTTTTTTGGTCGTTTTTTTAGCTGCCTTTTTAGTCGCTTTCGGTGCGGCTTTTTTGGTGGCTTTCTTAGTCGATTTTTTTACTTTTTTCTTTTTCGCCATTGTGGAACTCCCGTTGAATGAAATCGTTAACCTTTATCCAATTCCAAATCTACACACTGTCAAAAACTAATGGGGTGAAGTTTTTTAGTCTACAACTTTGTCTTTCAAGATAGGAAAAGGGGGGATTGGCGCGAGGCATCACGCAAAGCCTAAGCACAAAAAAGAAACCCGGCTGAGAGGAGCCGGGTTTCTAACCGTCAAGACCGGGAATTTCTCCGGCCCCGACTAATTCTAAAGATTAAGATTAACCGTTGATCAAGCTAAGGGCGGCGTTACTGGTCTGGTTGGCCTGAGCGAGTGCCGAGGTGGAAGCCTGCAACATGATCGAGTTGCGGGTCAGTTCACTTGAAGCATGGGCCATATCGGTATCGCGAATTCGGCTGTTTGCGGCCGACATGTTCTCTTCAAAAACACCCAAGTTTTGAGTGGTCGAGAGCAAGCGGTTTTGCAAAGCACCAAGGTTTGAGCGCATACCATTCACGTTTTCTTGAGCTACGTCCAACATCTCGAGGGCGGTTTGGGCACCTTCCTTTGAGTTGTAGTCAGCGCTTGAAAGTCCCAAAGCGTCCAAAGTAGCCACGTTCTCAGAAGCATTGAACGAAATACGATCTTCGAATTCATTGTTAAAGATACCAACTTGGAAGTCGAAAGTGGGCGTCGTTCCGTCCAGCAACTTGGTTTTACCCCAAGTGGTGACCGAAGCGATACGCTGCAATTCAGACTTAAGTTGCTGAACTTCTTTGTCCACGAATCCGCGCTCTACGTTAGAAACCGTGTCAGAAGCGGCTTGGATGCCCAATTCACGCATACGGACAATGATGTTACCGATTTCGTTCAAACCACCTTCAGCGGTTTGCACCATCGAGATACCATCGTTGGCGTTGCGGTTGGCCTGACGAGTCGAGCGGATCTGTGCTTTGAGGTTTTCGCTGATTGCCAAACCTGCGGCATCGTCAGCGGACTTGTTGATTCTGCTTCCCGAGGCCAATTTGGCCAAAGAGTCAGAGATACTGTTTTGGCTGCCGAACAAATTTCTTTGTGCGTTCACTGCAGCTATGTTTGTTGAAATACGCATTCCCATTTTAAATTCCTTTGTTAAAAATCGTTATATGTCATTCGAATTACCTCCGTGTTTGTTTTCCCTAAATTAGGGGCGGCATCCAGGCCTAAAACAGTTATTAAAAAAAAGGGTACTTTAAACTTACCTCTCTAAGTTTCCTTGTACGACTACGTCGTCCTTGCTCCTCCTTCTTTCTTCTTCCTGTGAGCTTTCGCTACTAACAGGGTTCGAGTGTGTTTCTCTAGCCGCTTCGCCCTTTGTGCGTGTGGCTTACAACAAACTTTTCGGGCACACCCACTGTTTCTTGACAGGTCTTCAGTCTAAAACGGACTTTGTGACTGAAAAGTTGGCCGTTCGCCTACGAAACTATTGTCGGGGAAAGGATGTATGTCGTGGGCATGAAAGTCTTGATGGCTAAGGTTCTTAGGCTAGTCGCGCTACTCAAGTCGAGCGACGTTAGACCCGAAAAAAATCAGACAGCTGTTCCGCAACCCACTCGGGCTCGTCTTCTTGAAGATGATGTCCACCACCAACGTGAATCATTGTCAGCGCCTTTGGCAGAGCGGCGGACAAGCGATCAATCACCTTGCGATTCACCAGTCGGTCGTTCGAACCCCACAGAATCAGAACGCGTGTCTTGAAATCCTTAAGACTTGAAAAAAGTCGAGTGTCACGGATCGCTGCGGCCGCGAGCATAAAACTGCGCACGGCTTGAGGGCTTCGACCATAGGTGAAGTAAGTTTCCTCGACCCGGTCATGGTCCAATCGGTCGTGACGGCTGACGGTGCGTGCGTGTGCCCACTTCATAGCGTAGCGGCTGAGCAGAAAAGAAGCCGGGCCCGACAGCCAGGCGATTTTCTCAAGCGGAGGAATCAAGTGAGCGCTCGCTGCCGGAGCGATCAATGCTAGGCCTTTGACTCGCTCGGGATTTTTTAGCGCAAACCACAAGGCGATGTTGCCGCCCATCGAACTGCCCACCATATATGTCTGGCTGATTTTCAACGCATCCAGAATTTTCACTAAACGCTCGGTCTGTTCGTCTAGTCCATATCCGGCCGAAGTCGGCTTCGAGCTTCGCCCAAAGCCGGGTAGGTCAATAGCCGTAATGGTGAACCTTTGGTTCAATGCGGGGACCAGCCAACGCCAACAAAACAGGTTCGCACCGATCCCGTGAAGAAGTAGGATATGTGGACCCCGGCCTGACTGATGATAGCGGATGGATAAATCACCGGTTGTTAGGGTTTGCGTATTGAAGTCCGCGAAGGGGATAAGATTTTGGGGTCGAGTGTACCGCCAAAGCCAGAATACAAACAAAAAAAGTAGGGAGAGGCCCAGAAAAGCGCGGATGAAGTACGGATCAGACCAATTCAATCAATTTCACAGAACCGGCAGAAGGCCACTTTGCCGGTGAGCGTGTAGTTTCGCTCCTGTGCCTCTTTCATATGCTTGTCGGCCTCGTAGCCGATGGTGCAGGATTTGGTCGCGGGGGCGAAATGGCTGCATTGCTCGCAATAGTGAATGACCGTCAGTTCACGATAATCGCGCGGATGGATGGAATCCAAAATCAGAGCGCGGCGGCGGCTTGGTGTGGGATTTCGCATCGACATTGACAATCCTTAAGAAAACCCCAAATTGAACAGAGTCTTAAGAGAGGTCAAGGAGCATATGAACGACATTGAGAAAATGACCCAAAAAAGCCAAGAAGCTATGCAAGCGGCCGCCAAATTGGCCGAAGCCCGGCAACATGCCGCCGTAGAAGCCGAGCATTTGATCTACGAGGTTCTGAAGCAAGACGACGGCATCGTGCCGCGTGTACTCGCGCGGATGGAAGTAGGACTGAAGGAACTGATCCAGGATTTTGAGGCTCGGCTTAAAAGTATGCCCACGATCACCGGCTCGGGTGTTCGCGTGGTCGCCAGTCAAGGACTACAACGCATTTTTAGCGAAGCCGAAAAAGTCGCCAAAGCCATGGGCGATGCCTATATTTCCACAGAACACTTTATGTTGGCAGCTTTACGCGCCGGATCGGGCGATCTACAGCGTCTATTTGATAAACACGATCTCAAAGCGCAGGCCTTTCAAACAACTTTAAGTGAATTGCGCGGGGGACAGAAAATCACCGACGATTCACCGGAAAGCAAATTCGACGTGCTTTCGAAATACGCGCGCGATCTGACTGAACTCGCGGCCAGTGGCAAGCTCGATCCAGTGATCGGGCGCGAAGAAGAAATCCGCCGGGTGGTTCAAGTTCTTTCCCGGCGAACTAAAAATAATCCGGTGCTGATTGGCGAACCCGGGGTAGGTAAGACGGCCATCGCCGAAGGTCTGGCCTTAAGGATCACAAATCGCGACGTCCCCGAAGTTCTGTTGAATAAAAAATTGATGTCTCTCGATCTCAGCTCTTTGATCGCGGGCGCGAAATACCGTGGCGAGTTTGAAGATCGCTTGAAAGCGGTGGTCAAAGAAGTCACCGGCAGCGATGGACAAATTATTTTGTTTATCGACGAAATCCACACCCTGGTAGGTGCTGGCAAAGGCGAAGGTGCGATGGACGCGGGTCAAATTCTAAAGCCCGCCCTGGCGCGTGGCGAGCTTCGTTGCATCGGTGCCACCACCATGGACGAATATCGTCAGTACATTGAAAAGGACAAAGCGCTGGAACGCCGTTTTCAAACGGTTTTTGTGGGCGAACCTTCGGTCAACGACGCCATCACCATTATGCGGGGCTTGAAAGAAAAATACGAAGTGCATCACGGGGTGCGGGTGACGGATTCAGCGCTGGTGGCCGCCGTAAAGCTTTCGCAGCGCTATATAACCAATCGATTCTTACCCGACAAGGCCATCGATTTGATGGATGAAGCGGCTTCTAGACTTTCCATTGAAATCAACAGCGTGCCGAACTCAATTGACGAAGTTCAGCGCAAAGTGATGCAACTGCAGATTGAGCGCGAAGCTTTACTTAAAGAAAAAGACGCGCACGCCAAAGAACGTCTTTCCGCCGTCGACCGGGAAGTCGAAGAGCTGAACACCAAGAATTCCGGCCAACGTGCCCAATGGGAAGACGAGAAACGTGAAATCCAAGCCCTGAAAAAAGCCAAGCAAGATCTTGAAACCGCGCGCGTGGATGTGGAGCGCGCCGAACGGGACGGCAATTTGGGTCGCGCGGCCGAATTAAAATACGGCCGTCTTCCCGAGCTCGAAAAATTACTGACTGAATTGAACGCGCGGGTGCAGAAGCGACAGAATCGCATGCTAAAAGAAGAAGTTGGGCCAGAGGAAATCGCCGAAGTCGTGGCGAAATGGACCGGCATCCCGGTCAGTAAAATGATGGAATCCGAAACACAGAAGTTGCTCAAGCTCGAAGAGCACTTGCGCCAGCGCGTGAAAGGCCAAGATCACGCTTTGGTCGCGGTGGCCGATGCCATTCGCCGCGCGCGGGCCGAAATATCCGATCCCAACCGCCCCATTGGTAGCTTTATCTTTTTAGGTCCGACGGGCGTTGGTAAGACCGAAACGGCCAAAGCTCTGGCCGAGTTTATGTTCGATACCGAAGAAGCAGTCACCCGCATCGATATGTCCGAGTATATGGAGAAGCATTCGGTGTCTCGCCTGATCGGCGCTCCTCCGGGTTACGTGGGCTATGAAGAAGGCGGTCAGTTGACCGAACGTGTGCGCCGCCGTCCCTACAGCGTGATTTTGCTCGATGAAATCGAAAAAGCTCATCCAGAAGTTTTTAACGTCTTATTGCAAGTCCTAGACGACGGCCGTTTGACCGACGGTCAAGGGCGCACCGTGGATTTCAAAAACACGGTTCTGATTATGACCTCTAACGTGGGCAGCCAGGCGCTGCTCGACGAAAATATGAAGCCAGCGCAGCGTGAAGCCGCGGTCATGGATGCCTTGCGCGGCCATTTCCGACCTGAATTTCTCAATCGTATCGACGAAACCGTCATTTTCAATTCACTTGGACAAGAGCAATTGAATGCGATTGTCGAAGTGCAGCTCGCTCAAGTTTCCAAACGACTTCAAGAAAAGCGCATTCAATTGGATTTTAGCAAAGAAGCGCTGGCTTGGTTGGCGAAAAAAGGATTCGATCCGATTTACGGCGCACGCCCTTTAAAGCGCGTAATCCAGCAAGAGGTTCTGAATCCGCTGGCCAAAAAAATTCTCGAACGATCGGTGAACTCGGGCGATAAACTTAAAGTCGGCTTAAATGGGCAGGCTTTAGAATTCAAAGCTTAGTATTTTGAGAACACCACGCGGGGACTGGGCCACCGTTCAAAGCCTAGCAAAGCATCTGTGGCCCCCGGGCCACGTGAATTTAAAGGTGCGGGTCGTCTTCGCGATGGCCGCGCTGATCGCGGCCAAAGGCGTTAACGTCTACGTTCCCTTCCTTTACAAGGGCGCGGTCGACGCCCTTTCGATGCGCCCCGAAATCCTTATGCCCGTAGGCCTGATCGTGGCCTACGGGATAGCCCGCATTCTTCAGCAAGCTTTTGGCGAGTTGCGCGATTTTGTTTTTGCCCGGGTTTCGCAGCACGCACAGCGAACCGTGGCCATCGAGACCTTTAGGCATTTACACAAACTATCGCTGGCTTTCCACCTTGATCGTCAAACAGGCGGGCTTTCGCGCGTGATCGAGCGCGGCACCCGTGCGATCCAGACGGTCTTGAGCTTCATGTTGTTCAATATAATCCCGACTTTGATTGAGTTGGTGCTGGTCACTGGGATTTTGTATTTCCAGTTTGGCTGGATTTATTCGGCCGTCACTATTGGAATGATTGTTCTATACATTTTATTTACGTTCAGCATCACCAACTGGCGCACAAAATACCGCCGTTCGATGAATGATCGCGACACCGAGGCCAACACCAAAGCCATTGATTCGCTGCTGAACTTCGAAACGGTAAAGTATTTCGTCAACGAAGAACATGAGTATGGCCGCTACGATGAATCGCTTGCCCATTACCAAACAGCCGCGCTCAAAAGCCAGTCTAGTTTATCGCTGCTAAATATTGGGCAGGGGATGATCATCGGTAGCGGACTGATCGCATTGATGTGGATGGCCGCCCAAGGCGTTCAAGAAGGAATCCTGACCGTCGGTGATTTTGTCTTAGTGAATACCCTTTTGTTGCAGCTCTTCTTGCCTCTGAATTTTTTGGGCTTCGTCTATCGTGAGATCAGTCAGGGCCTGATCGATATGGAAAAAATGTTCGAGCTGCTCGAGGTGAACGCCGAAATCAAAGATCCACCCGATGCTCGCGTTTTGGCGCCGGGCCAATGGGATGTGGAATTTGACCACGTGAATTTTTCGTATAATCCTGACCGTCAGATCTTGAAAGACGTAAGTTTTAAAATTCCAGCTGGTCATACGGTGGCGGTGGTTGGTCCCAGTGGGTCGGGCAAATCAACGCTCGCGCGTTTGCTGTTTAGATTTTACGACGTGAGTTCCGGGGCCGTACGCATTGGCGGCGAAGACCTGCGCGCGGTCACGCAAAAGTCGCTGCGTCAATCCATTGGGATTGTTCCTCAAGACACCGTCCTTTTCAACGATTCGATCGGCTACAATATCCGCTACGGCAAGCCAGGGTCCAGCGAGCAAGAAGTCCAAGAGGCCGCGAAGCTTTCGCAAATCCATAATTTCGTCGATAGTTTGCCTAAGAAGTATCAGACACCGGTCGGCGAACGTGGACTAAAGCTTTCCGGCGGAGAAAAACAGCGCGTCGCGATCGCGCGCACCATCCTAAAAAATCCACCAGTCCTATTGCTCGATGAAGCGACCTCGGCTTTGGATTCACACACCGAAAAAGAGATCCAGGCCTCACTGCGCGAAGTTTCACTCAACCGCACGACTTTAGTGATTGCGCATCGATTGTCGACGATTGTGGACGCTGACGAAATATTGGTGCTCAAACAGGGCTCGATCGTCGAGCGCGGCCGCCATCAAGATTTGATCGCCCGGCAGGGCGAATACGCGTCGATGTGGAAAAAGCAGCAAGAAGCGCGCGAGATCGAAAAGAAACTCGAATCGCTTGCGAAAGGCGAGGATGACCGCGTACCGGTTTGATATCCTCAAGAAGCTTCTTGGTCTCCTTGTTCAACGGCCAACTTAAGGCCCATGGCCTTGAGCAGTGACCGCAGCGTGGATATCTTGGGATTGCCGCCGGAAGACAAAGCTTTATACAGACTTTCCCGGCCCAAATCAGCGCCTTTGGCCACATCACCAAAGCCATGTGCCTTGGCGACGTCTCTCAGTGCCAGCAGAAAAATTTCCTCGGAGCCCTTGGAGTCGTCCTCCAAGTGAACATTGAGATAAGCCGCGGCTTCCTTCGGGTCTTTCAATGAATCGATCAGACTCTCGTCATATTTTTTTGTTCTCTTTGCCACCTTTATCTCCTTTTTTTGGATTCTCTTCTTGAGAATAGTCTCGCCAGTAATCTTTAGCTTTCGCAATATCGCGGTCCTGCGAGCCCTTGTCGCCTCCGCAAAGTAGCACCACAATTATTGGCCCATCTTCGCCGTAATAAACGCGGTACCCAGGGCCAAAATCAATTTTAAGCTCCCAAACTCCGTCACCCAAGCTGCGATTCCTGCCGAGATTTCCAGCTCTAACTCGGTTGATGCGCTTACGGATCATCGCCCGGCCAACCACGTCCTTTAGTTTACTGAGCCAATCTTCAAACGGGTATTTCTCGTCGGCGGTTTCATAGATGAGAACTTCACGTGGGGTTGCAGCCATTGCTATTTGTATCCCAGAGGATACGTTTTGTCAAGTGAAATTCATCAACACCAGCAGAGCGAAATGCCAATTTGAGAAGCTCGCTGCCCGCCAGCTCTAAATAGAGCGGTATCCGCAATGCTCGCCTTGGTACCTTTATCTGATAGAAGGATTAACTTACCTTACAAAATGAGACTTAAGTACGCGCAGGGTTTGGCGCTCGACGTGAACTTCCAGTGCAGGAATTGACCCGCGGTTACCCAGCCCAAGTGGACGAGCAGTTTTGTCCATAAAGATAACGACATATTTGGGCTGAAATCTTCCGTCTGTGATTGTCGTATCCTCAGACACCGAAATGTCGTATCGAGTGATTTCGAGCTTTCTTTTCAATGCCTCCAATCCCGCAATTTTGCCGCAGCGACAATATTTTCTTTAAGTTCCATCATACCGTTGGGTTCAAAAGGCTTGAAGTGTATGAGCAGCTTACAGTGGTAAGTCATGTTCAATCGATTTTTTGTGATTTGATTTTTTTCGATTCCTTTGACACGAAATAGGATCTGGCCAATGCAATTCACGCCGCTGTTCATGTCACTACCGATAGCCTTGCCTGGTCACGGATACGAGTTATCGAAGTGGCAAAGAAATTTATTGGCCTGCCCTATCGACACCACCATATCCCCGCCATGGGAGGATTAGACTGCTCAAACTTCACAGCTTTCGTTTATAATTATGCATTTGGTTTAAGGTTCACTTCGTGGGTCTAGCTGCAAGCAGAAGAGGTCGGTCGAAAACTGCAGGAACATGAGAGGCTTGAGCCCGGCGATCTAATATTTCTTTGGAGCGCTGATCGTAGTCGCATTTCCCATGCGGCGATCTACATGAGTCCAACAGAGGTCATAGACTCGACCGGTCCGGGCATACAAATCCGATCGTTCGGAGGCTGGTATCGAAATAATTTTGCTTGGGCCCGCCGAGTGATCGATTAACTTAAAAGCCCATCTCATTTAGCAACGTCATCCAATCGCAAATGAGTATCCCGTCGATTTTTCGCTTTTTTCCTTTGGGCGTAACCAGGACACAGCGGTGCACATTTGGAAAATAGTTGCGGAAGGCCCTTAGTCCCCCTAGGTCTTGTGCGCTACCTTCTCCGACCTTGGCTTCAATGGCCCAAACTTTACCGCCAAGTGTAACTATGAAATCGACTTCGACACCGTGGCGTGTTCGGAAATAGCGAATGTCGGCAGAAACATCCTGGGCCAGGGATGAATTGCGAATTTGGGAGTAGACCAGATGCTCGAAAAGAATTCCCTTACGGTCTGCGGACGGATTGAAATTATTGAGTAGGCCGTTCAGCACGCCCAGATCAAAAAAGTAAAGTTTTGGGTGGCGGATGACATCCGCGGCCTCAGCCTCGTCGAAAACCATAAGTCGCTGGGCAATTAAGGTGTCTTCCATTATTTCCACAAAACGAATGCCGCTGGATCTTGGCACCTTGGCCTTCTTGGCCAGTTTGGAGAAATCGAGTATCTGCCCAGAGCCCGCGGCCAATACCATTAAGAACCTGGCGAATCCTTGAATGTTTCGAGCCAGGGCTTCGGCCTGTATTTCTTCGCGAAGATAGACCGCAGAATACGTTTCTAAGAGTTTCTCGCAAAGCGCTCGGTTAGGTTCAAAGTATGGTTCAGGAAGAAATCCGTAGCGGAGCGCTCGATCGATATCTATTTTGTAGTTAAGTTCGCGAGCGCATAGACCACCCATTTGGTAAGACAAAATTCGCCCAGGTAGCAAATTGGCTTGGCCGCGCCTTAACTTGCGAGCGCTCGATCCGGATAGCAAAAACCGAATGGATTTCTTGCCTTTGCTTTCGTCAATCATGGCTTGAATGGTGTTGAGCAAACCGGGAATTCGCTGAATTTCATCAACAAAAACGAGCTTTGCGTTTGAGCTTTCGATCTGGTCTGAAAACAAATCGATGTCCGAGGAATAGCGCAAATACTCATTTTCCCTAGCGAGATTGATGGTCAAATCGGGTTGAGCTGCGGACAGCATAGTTGACTTACCTACTTGCCGCGGCCCCAGTAGCAATATGCTTTTGGAAGTTTCATGAATTTTCTTGGAAAGCAGGCGCTTAGCTATCATATGTGGTCATTTATACCGTAAATATGACCGCGCGTAAAGCAAATTGAAAGCGACTGCCACATCGATTTGACTTGCGGGCTGCTGGGTTAATTCTGATCGAGAGGGCCTAGCGCATGCCCAAACAAGGGTTTCTCCCCGCATATTATGGCGGGCAATATAGGCGACTTGACGCAAGCCAGCGGTAGGGAGTAGTTTTCCGGTCACGGAGTCAATATCATGTTTTCGGGAATCATTGAAACGACAGGCATCATCACCGGCGTGCGCGAGCGTGACGGGGTTCTCGAGTGCTCCATCGCTCGCCCCCGTGACTTTGTGGATGTGAAAATCGGCGATAGCGTGGCGATCAATGGAATTTGTTTAACGGTTGAAAAAATCGACGCCGAATCGCTGATGTTCGCGCTAGGTCCGGAGACTTTAAATGTGACTGGATGGCACGTGGGTGGGATGCTCGGGAAAGTGGTGAATCTGGAGCGTTCTTTGCGTTTCAATGACCGTATCCATGGTCACCTCGTCACCGGTCACGTCGATGCGCTTGGAACGGTAAAAGCCGCCGATCCCGTGGGAGAGACTTTGCGCCTCACCATTTCAATGCCAGATAAGCTCGCGCCCTACATTTGGTCTAAAGGAAGTATCGCGATCAACGGCGTTAGCTTGACCGTGAACGCATGTTCTCTCAAAGAATTTCAAGTTTGGCTGATTCCTGAGACTTTAAAACGCACCAATCTCGGACAGCTCGGCAAAGGTTCTTTGGTGAATTTAGAGATCGACAATATGGCTCGCGGCCTCGTGCACGTCCTTCGCACAATGCAAGAGGGGAGCCGCTGGCTCGCCGGCCAAGACAAGAAAGTACAGACATGAACTTAAATCCCATCCCCGAACTGATCGAAGACATCAAATCGGGAAAGCCCGTGATCCTGGTCGATGACGAAGACCGCGAAAATGAAGGCGACTTGATTGTCGCCGCCGACTACATCACGCCCCAATTGATTAATTTTATGGCCGTCGAAGCGCGGGGATTGATCTGTCTATCCCTCACCGGTGAGCAGATTCAGCGTTTGGAATTGCCGCTGATGACGAAAGACGAAAATAATCGGGCGCCTTTGCGAACGGCGTTCACGGTCAGTATCGAAGCCGCGAAGGGCGTGTCCACCGGGATTTCGGCGGCCGATCGCGCGCTCACGATCAAAGTCGCTTCGAATCCTTCGGCGAAACCCGAAGATGTGATTGTCCCTGGCCATATCTTTCCGATTCGTGCGCAGACGGGTGGGGTGCTCAAGCGTGCGGGCCACACCGAAGCCAGCGTGGATTTAGCGCGCATGGCTGGTTTAAATCCCGCCGCCGTGATCTGCGAGATTATGAATCCTGACGGCACCATGGCCCGCATGGGTCAGCTGATGGAGTTCGCTAAAAAGCATAACGTGAAAATCGGTACGATCGAATCCCTGATCCGCTACCGCGTTCAGACTGAATCCTACGTGGTCGAAAAAGCGTCGGCGCAAATCCCCTCGCGCTTCGGCAAGGATTTTAAAATTCGCGTTTTCGAAAACACTCTCGACGGCCGTGAACATATCGCCATGGTTAAGGGGAGCATCGATTCCGATAAGACGGTTTTGGTACGCGTGCATTCGGAATGCATTATGGGGGATGTTTTCAAATCGCTGCGCACGCGTTCGGGTGACTATCTCGAATCTTCGATGAAGCTGATCGACGAAGAAGGTTCGGGCGTTTTGATTTACCTGCGTCTTGAAGACATGGGTCATCGCCTGCGCCAACGAGTTCAAAGCTATCACCAAATTGACCAGGGCGAGACCCCGACCGAGGAAATCAAAAAAGTTTTCCGCTCGGACGACCGCGACTATGGCATTGGTGCGCAAATCTTACGGGCGCTCGGCGTGCGTAAGATTCGGTTGATCACCAACAGTCACGCCAAAAGGGTCGGCTTGAAAGGCTACGGTCTTGAAATCATCGACGAAGTGGCGCTTCCTATCGACACCGAACCTTTGTTGGAGGATTAAAAATGTTTCTTCAAGGCAATATGCAGCCACAGTCCCGCTGGAAGATCGGCATCGTCACTTCGCGTTTCAACAGCGAAATCACCGAACGTTTGGAAACTGGTTGCTATGAACGCTTGATCGAATTGGGATTGAAGCCCGATCAGATCACGCGTGTGCGCGTGCCCGGCGCGGTTGAAATCCCAATCGCCGCGCAAAAATTGATTGATCGCGCCCACGACGGCGTTATCGCCCTGGGCGCTGTAATCCAAGGCGACACTAAGCACTTTGATTACGTTTGCAATTCGGTCGAGCGCGGCTGCACGCAAGTGATGCTCGAAAGCAAGCGCCCCGTGATCTTCGGCGTTTTGACCACGAACGATGAAAAGCAAGCCGTCGATCGCGTCGGCGGCTCACACGGGCACAAGGGCCGTGATGCGGCCGATGCGGTGGTGGAAATGCTTAACCTAATGGATATGATTTGAATCAGGTGACCGAAAGCGAATTCGATACGCCCCAGGGCGAAGGCCAAAAGCGCCGCCGCGAGCTCGCGATGGTTTTTGTTTTAGCTTTTATCTTCCTGGTCCTGACGGCGATCGAATTCAAGCTCTTCGGCATGAGCCAACAACTGCCGTTCGCTCACTCGATCTTTTTCTTAGGTCTCGTTAACTTCAATATTATTCTATTCCTCCTGCTCTTCTTCTTGATCTTTCGGAATGTCGTAAAGATTTTTGCCGAGCGCCAATCTGGACTTACGGGTAAGACTCTCAAAGCGAAGTTGATTGCCGCCTTCGTCACCTTCTCATTCGTACCGACCGCCCTGATGTTTTTGGTCTCGGTGTTTTACATCAACAACAGTTTCGATAAGTGGTTCTCGGAAAAAATGGCCGGGGTCTTGAAAAGCTCCCTCGAAGTGACCAACGCTTATTATTTGTCCGCCAAGCGAAAGAATTATCATTTCGCCGAGCAAGTGGCGTCCGAGATGCGCGGTACGACGGGCTCAGACTGGAGCAAACGCTTACCCGCCTTGCGTAAGCGCTACTCCCTGGACGCGGTTGAATACTATCCCTCACTTTTCGGGCAACGAATCGTCAGCGTTAGCCCGGATGAAGCCTTGCCCGAAGTTCCGCCGCTTTCGCTCGAACTGCTGGAGCGGGGGATCGAGGACCGTAACGAAGCCTCCACCATCCACCAGTTCGAAAACGGAAATCTCGTTCGGGTGATCTTTCCGGTGGGCAAGAATAAAGAAGCCGGTGCCGTCGTTGTCTCCACTTTCATTCCACTTTCGCTGATCGCGAAAATGGATGATATCGCCTCCGCCTACGAAGACTTTCGCGACATCAACCCACTGGAGGGTCCGATCAAGTCCATTTACTTGATCATCCTAGTCCTAATGACTTTAACGATCATGCTTGGGGCGACTTGGTTTGGCTTCTATTTAGCAAGGCAGTTGTCCGTACCGCTTGAAGAGCTAGGACAAGCCGCTCAGCGCGTGGCGAACCGCGACTATCAAGTGGTGAAACTGACCTCGGGATCACGAGAAATCAACGAACTGGTTCTTCATTTTAATCAAATGACCAACACCATTGAGACTTCGGAAAGGGAAGTCTCGGAAGCCAACTTGAATCTGCGCAATACACTGAGCCGCCTCGACGAGCACTCGCGCTACATCGAAGTCATTTTATCCACCGTTAGCACGGGCGTGGTCTCGCTCAATCCGGAGGGCCAGATTACCGTGGCCAATCGGCATGCTTCGAAACTTCTGGAAACTCCTCCGGGTAAGTTGATCGGCAAACACATCGCTACGGTATTAGACAAAGAATATTTGGCCGTTCTCGAAAACATGATCGAGCAAATGAAAAGCCACAAAGCCGAAAGCATACAGCGGGAGGTCCGCATCCAAGTGCGTGGGCGTACGGTGCCGCTCCAGATGACTTTGTCTTTTCTATTCGACGATAACCATGAAGAGATCGGTAAAGTTTTGGTATTCGATGATCTGACCGCGGTTTTGGGGGCGCAAAGGGCTGCCGCCTGGACCGAGGTGGCGCGTCGGATTGCACACGAGATCAAAAATCCGCTAACGCCCATTAAGCTATCGGCCGAACGGTTAGAGAAAAAATTTGGCGCCCAAATTCAGGATCCCGCATTTAAGGAATCTCTGCGCGTCATCGTGTACCAGGTCGATTCGTTGAAAAATCTGGTGAACGAATTCAATCAGTTTGCGCGGTTGCCGAATTCGATGCCAACTACGGGCCAGCTGAACAAGACAATCGAAGAAAGCTTGGTGCTTTTTCGCAACGCCGGCAAGGGCGATTTCGTGGACTTTAAGCCCGACGAAACTCTTCCCGTATTTTTCTTCGATCCGGATCAGATGAGTCGCATCATCAATAATCTGGTCGACAATGCGCTCGCCGCAGTGGTCGACCGGCCTTCGCCCAAAGTTGTTATTCGAACTCACTATGATAGCATTTTGAAGATTGCCCGCATCGAGGTGGAAGACAACGGACCCGGGATTCCCGCGCAACTGCGTGAGCGTATCTTCGAGCCCTACATCACCACCAAGGTGAACGGGACGGGCTTGGGCCTGGCAATCGTGAAGCGTATGGTCGAAGACCATCAAGGCTTCATTCGCGCCTATTCGGTGGTCGAAGGCGAAGATAAGCTCACAGAAACGAAATTCGTTATTGAATTGCCGGTCGTCGAGGCTTTGAAAAGCGAAGCGCGCAACCGGTTGAATGACAAGAAGGCGGGGGAAAATTTCTCATGAAGAACTCAACGAAGATCATGATTATCGATGATGAAAAAGCGATCGTCGATGTCCTAGCAGCTTCCCTCAGAGATGACGGATTTATCGTCGACACGGCGTCGAGCGGTCGTCAGGGCTTGCAGAAGATTCGTGAATTTTCGCCCGACATCGTTTTACAAGACATTTGGATGCCCGGCGATCTTGATGGATTGCAGGTGTTGGAAGAGGTCAAGAAAGGCGGCTATCCGGATTGCCAATTTATCATTATGTCTGGCCACGGGACGATCGAAACCGCAGTCCGCGCAGTGAAAAACGGCGCCTGGGATTTTGTCGAAAAGCCCCTGTCTATGGACAAGATCAATATTTTGATCGCCAATATTCTGAATTTTAAGCGCGAGCAATCCGAGAAAAACGCGCTTTTGACCCGTCTGAGAAAAAACATCGCTTTGGTCGGTGAAAGTCCGGTCATGGTTTCTTTAAAGCAAATGATCTCGCGCGTGGCGACGAGCCCCGCTTGGATTTTAATCACCGGCGAAAACGGCACGGGCAAAGAACTTGTCGCTCAAAACATCCATTACCTAAGTCACCGAGCCGGCCATCCCCTGGTCGAAGTGAATTGCGCGGCCATCCCGGGTGAATTGATTGAGAGCGAACTTTTTGGTTTTGAGAAAGGGGCTTTCACCGGAGCCGATCGCGCGAAGAAGGGCAAATTCGACTTTGCCAACGGGGGAACACTGTTTCTCGACGAAATAGGGGACATGAGTCTCGATGCTCAGGCAAAGATCCTGCGCATCTTGCAAGAAAAGAAATTCTACCGCGTCGGCGGCAATGAACCGATCGAAGTCGACGTACGCGTCATCGCGGCGACCAATAAAAATTTGGAAGAAGAAATCAAAGCCGGCCGTTTTCGCGAAGACCTTTACTACCGCTTAAATGTCGTGCCCCTGCGCGTGGCACCGTTGCGCCAGCGTCGCGAAGACATCTCAACCTTAATCGACTACTTTGGGGACCAATTCCTGCGCAATAACGGCTACAAGCGCAAAGCATTTTCCGAACCCGCTTTGCAGAAGATGCAGGCTCACACCTGGCCCGGGAACGTGCGCGAACTGCGAAACTTTGTCGAGCGCGTATATATCCTCACACCCGGCGATTTCGTCGATGTGCATGATTTAAAATTTGCTGGCCTAACGGACCCGCCCGAACCCAGCGGCGAAAACGAACTAGCGACTTTCCGCGAAGCGCGCGCCCATTTTGAAAAACAGTTTTTGATCCAGAAGATTGAAGAGAACGACGGCAATATTTCGAAGACCGCCGAAAGCATCGGTCTCGAAAGAAGCTACCTACATCGCAAAATCAAATCGTACGGCATCGAGGTTTCGTAAAATGAAATGGTCCACCGGCTATCTGTTCACTTTAAGAGAGGCGCCCACCGACGCCGAAATTCCCAGTCATATTTTGATGGTGCGTGGGGGCTATATGCGCAAGCTCGCCCCGGGGATTTTCACCTATGGCCCGCTGCTATTGCGTGCGCTGCGAAAATTCGAAAATATTGTGCGCGATGAATTGAACAAACGTGGTGCGATCGAAATTTTAATGCCCATGGTTCAGCCCCGCGAACTTTGGGAAGAAACCAACCGTTGGAAAGAAATGGGCGATGGACTTCAGAAGATGAAGAATCGCAACGGCAATGATTTTTGCCTAGGCGCCACGCACGAAGAAGTGGTGACCGATTTTGTCCGAGGTGACGTAAAATCTTATCGCGATCTCCCCGTGAATCTTTACCAAGTGCAGACCAAGTTTCGCGACGAGATTCGTCCGCGCTTCGGTCTGATGCGTGGTCGCGAATTTATTATGAAAGATGCTTACTCATTCGATATCGATTATGAAGGGGCACAGAAGTCCTACAAACTGATGTTCGAAGCCTACGCGGCGATCTTTAAGCGCTTGGGCGCAAACTTTCGCGTGGTGCAAGCCGACAGCGGGAACATTGGTGGCAATCAGTCTCAAGAATTCCACATTCTCGCCGATAGCGGCGAAGACCAATTGTTTGTGAGTGAAGAATCGGACTTTGCCGCCAATAGCGAAGTCTGCCCGGCTATCGACTCTTGGGCCGCCAAACCGGCCGTCGAAGAATTACCAAAAGAAGAATTCGCTACGCCCGGACTAAAAACCATCGATGATTTGGCGAAGTCACTCAAGATGAAGCCCAATCAATTGGTGAAGACTCTATTCTTCTCTGCCAGTGATGATCCCAAAGAGGTCAAGCCGGTGGCGGTCGTCTTGCGCGGCGGGGATGAAGTGAATCCCATTAAATTGAAGAATCACTTCAAGCTCGCGAACGCACCATTGCTTCTCAATGACGAAGAAGTGCAAAAAGCAACGGGCGCTAGGCCTGGCAGCTGCGGGCCCGTGGGTCTGAAAATTCCCGTGATTATGGACAACGGGATGCAAAAGAAACAGAACTATATCGTCGGCGCTAACAAGGACGGCTTTCATTTGAAGAACGTCAACCATGGCCGTGATTTTACGCCGACGGCTTTTGCCGATTTGCGTATGACCAAAGAGGGCGACGCGAGCCCCGACGGCAAAGGCAAACTCAAGGCCTACCGCGGGATTGAGGTTGGACACATTTTTTACCTCGGGACAAAGTATTCCGCGAAGATGGAAGCCAAGTATCTTGCGCAAGATCAGACACAAAAACCAATCGAGATGGGATGCTACGGCATCGGCATTAGCCGCACCGTACAGGCGGTCATTGAGCAAAATCACGACCAAGACGGCATCGTCTGGCCCATCAGCATTGCGCCTTATCACGTGCACTTGTGTTTGCTCGATCCCGACAACGCCGAGGTCTCAGCGATGGCCAATAAGATTTACGATGATCTCAATGGTCTGGGCATCGAAGTAATTATGGATGACCGCACCGAGCGCCCCGGCGTGAAATTCAAAGACGCCGATTTGCTGGGCATGCCGATGCGGATCAATCTGGGAGCTCGGGGCCTTCAAGCGAACGAAGTGGAATTGATCGACCGCAAAACAAAGGTTCTGGATAAAGTTCAGCCCGGCGCCGTGATTGAAAAAGTGCAGACTTGGTTCAAAGAGCAAATGAAAGGTGCGTCTCGGTGACACGAGCGAGTCTTACGAATCCTATTTTCGTCGCCCTGGATGTCGACAATTCCGATCAAGCCATCGAATTGATCCGACAAACGCGCGCCTTCGTAGGTGGATTCAAAGTGGGCCCGCGTCTGGCGCTTCGCTACGGCGAGCCTTTCCTCAAAGAAGTGGCTCGCCACGGATCGATGTTCGTCGACAACAAGTATTTTGATATTCCGAACACGATGGTGTCATCAGTGCGCGCGAGCTTCGAGGTCGGCGCCACCTTTTGCACGGTCCACGCTCAAGCCGGCAAAGAAGCTCTGTCTCAATTGGCCGAGCTCGAAGGTGAACTGTGCAAAATAAGGCCGTTTCGGGTGCTCGCCGTAACGGTGCTGACCAGTTTTAAGCAAGAAACCCTTCCGCCGATGTTGGCGAAAATTCCGATCGCCGATCAGACGGTGCAATTGGCCAAGCTGGTGCTGGACAGCGGTCTCACTGGCCTAGTGTGTTCGCCGGACGAGGTTGAAACCTTAAGTAAGCTTTTCCCCTCCGCCTACCTAGTCACGCCGGGAGTCCGCCTGAGCGGCGAAGATCGCGGCGATCAAAAACGTGTTTCAGATCCAGTCACGGCCCTTCGCCGTGGAGCCTCGGCCCTCGTGGTCGGCCGGCCTATTTGTGAATCCCTCGAACCAGCGAAAGCCGCGAAGTTGTATTATGAAGAAATTCAAAAAGCCTGATCGTAAAGACCGCGGCCCCCGCCGCCCCCAAGGTGCACGCGCGCCCATCAGCCGAGCCCAGGCCGGTCGCACGTTGACCACGGCCCCTGGGCAAATCCCCCGTGGCCGTTGTGTCGTGGGCATCCATGCCGTAAATGAGTTACTTAAGGTCCGACCCAAGGCCGTGGATCACCTGTGGCTGCGTGAAAAATACAATGACCACTCTGAACTGAGCTCGCTGTTTGAACTCGGCAAAGCTCAAGGGGTTCGTGTCCAGCTGCACAATCCGGCCGTTTTGGACCGTGTTATTGCTTCGCACCAAGGCGTTATGGCCTTCACTCAGGAAGAGCCTGAGCTCGATTTCCCAGCCCTCGAGGCGGCCGAGACGGCGACTTTGGTGGCCCTAGATGAAGTCGAAGATCCACACAATTTGGGCGCTATATTAAGGACAGCTTGGTTGTTGGGGGTTCAAGGCATCCTTACGCCCGAACACCGATCGGCCCATTTGTCGCCGGCGGTCAGCAAAGTGGCTCAGGGGGCCGCGGAACATATCCCGGTGGTCCGCGAAACGGCCCTGCCTGAGCGTCTGAAGCGTCTGAAAGAACACGGTTTTTGGATATTGGGTATGTCCCACAAAGCCAAGCAGACGATCTACCAACTTGAAGTTCCCAAAAAGGTTGTGTGGGTTTTGGGCTCCGAGTCTTCGGGCCTAAGAAAGTCGGTGGAAGGTGCCTGCGATGATTTTATTTCGATCCCGCAGGCTGTACCCGAAGCCAGCTACAACGTTTCCGTGGCCGCGGCGATGGCTCTTGGCGAAACCTTCCGGCAACGGCAAAACCCCTGATTTGCCCTATTTTTGGGCGGAATTGGTTTCTCTTAAATCGAGGATAACCCTTCGGTTTCTCTACAAATACCTTTTGACTGCTCTCCGCACGCTCAGTAGAACCGTGATTTGCACGTCACGAATTTAATCCATTTCGCTTTTGGGCGGATGGCCTGATTTTGTGAGTGGGGTCGGCGGCGAGCGAGCCGTCTCCCAAGTTTTGCTGGTTTAGCTCAATTGGTAGAGCAGCTGATTTGTAATCAGCAGGTTGCGGGTTCGAGTCCCATAACCAGCTCCATCAGATTTTTGATGGACAGGTGCCCGAGTGGCTAAAGGGGATGGACTGTAAATCCATTGGCTTATGTCTACGTAGGTTCGAATCCTACCCTGTCCACCACCGCCTGATGTGGTTTGTGTTTGGTCTTTGTGAATGGTTTTTGTTTTGTTCTTTGATTTTGTTTATGTTCATTGGGGGCGATCAACGCGTTGATCTTCCTCGGAGTAGGTGAGCGGGAGTAGCTCAATTGGCTAGAGTATCAGCCTTCCAAGCTGAGGGTTGCGGGTTCGAGACCCGTCTCCCGCTCCAGATGCCCATGTGGCTCAGTGGTAGAGCACACCCTTGGTAAGGGTGAGGTCGTGAGTTCGATTCTCACCATGGGCTCCATCGCAGTTCGAATTGTTTTGTTTAGTGATTGAGTTAGTGTTTAAGAGATTTAAAAACGAGCCATGGTAGGTCCGCCAACGGACCGACCAACATACGGAGGAGATTACCCAAATGGCAAAAGAGACATTCAAGCGGGATAAGCCGCACGTCAACATCGGCACCATCGGTCACGTGGATCATGGTAAAACAACTTTGACCGCGGCGATCACTACGGTTATGGCGAAAAAGTCGGGCGGCGTTGCCATGGCTTTTGACCAAATCGACAAAGCTCCGGAAGAAAAAGAGCGCGGGATCACGATCTCCACCTCCCACGTTGAGTACGAAACGCCTAAGCGCCACTACGCTCACGTGGATTGCCCCGGACACGCCGATTATGTAAAAAACATGATCCAAATGGATGGCGCGATTTTGGTTTGCTCGGCCGCAGATGGTCCGATGCCGCAAACGCGTGAACATATTTTGTTGGCACGTCAGGTTGGC
>JBEIHA010000010.1:0-21814 GCA_040381635.1 Pseudobdellovibrionaceae bacterium | reverse complement strand
TTCAATGTCGTGAGTGCAGATCCATCGACGGACGGTTCCCAGGAAGTGGTGGCCGTGTTCCAACGCAGCATTTGTCCAGTAACTGTCGGTGCCGTTGCTGAAACTGCACTTCCGCGCAAGGCCGCGACGTTGGGATTCGGATAGCTACCGGTGAGGTCCCCGCCTGCCGCACCGGCGATGGAGGGCGCCGTAGCCACCCAGCGATTCGCACCCTGATCCCAAGTTAGAACTTTACCACCGCCAGCGCCCGGCGCCACGTCGGTAAGGTCGATCTGCTGACCAGCTAAGTATCCATCGCTGTAACCTTTGGTCGCGGCATCATTCGCGGCGGTGGGACTACCCACATTCGTCAGGCGCTGTGATCCGAATCCAAGCTCCGCCGAGGGGTTTAAGAGCTGCTGAAGTCGTGCGTAATTTGTCGAGCTAAACACGTTTTCAATATTGGTTTGGCTGAGATACGTCGCCATATCGTTTTTCACCTGCACGAAATCCCCGGCGGTCTTCCCATTCAGCGTTTCGGCAACTAAGGCGGTGGGCACCGAAGTCAGGACTGTGTCTGGCGAAAGGGTCACGTAGGTTCCCGAAAGATCAGAGACTTTGTTTACCGAAATCCGCACGACCCGAGGCTTGTTGTTGAGTGGATTGACGTTCGCGCAATCGCTTGGAGGACCCGAAATGACTTCCGCGTTCGAAAACACTTTTGAGAATGTGGGCAACTTGTTAAACCCTGGCGTTCCGTTACCGAGTGGAAGAGCAAAGTACCCTCGCGAATTTACTGTCGTGGAGCCAACCTCCACGTTCATATGCGATTCGGAATAGAGAACGCAATTAGGGAAGCTTGCGTCTTGCACAAGAACTTCGAGGCGCACATTCACGGGTTCGTTCATGGGCAAGTTGTTGTCGTACAACCGACCTTCAACCGTAATGTTTTGTGGCAATGACGTCTGGGCATATACAGGAAGTGTCATGGCTAGAAGTGCAAACGCAAAGGTGACTATGCCTGATGACACAAAGTTAATCTTTCGTTGAGAAAATAAGTCGGTCCAGCAACGTTCCACGCTAAATACATATTCGGAATCTTTTGACTTGGCCTATAGCCCAATCCCGGTTCAAATCCCGGTTTGAGACATGGGTCTCGAGTTTTCAATTCGGTAAGCCGATGTCCGGACTGGTGGGTAAATTAAAATATTGCCTCATACTGGGAAGTTTGGTCATGAGCATGGCTTGTACAAAAGCCACGCCCGACTTCGAAGTGTTGAACGAGGACAGTGTGCCGCGGCCTCAATTTTCCGGATCTACCACCAAGACCCTTCAGACCTCTAGTGATGCAGTGACATTTCAGATCAACGGCGAGTGTGACGCAAAAGTTAGAAATATCATCGGTTCGGCTGTCGGTACGGCCTCGACTTTCAGTAACATGAATTCCCTGACCGTTGCGGGTTTGAGCGTGACTTGTTCGATGGACAAGAAGTTTTCGTTCGAATTGAAAAGCCTAGCGGCTTTGGGCTACACGGTGGCCGAGGGCCAAGTTTACGAAATTCAACTTCGCTCGGAAACTTCGGGCGGTACGTCGAAGCCGAGCTACATTCGTATTCTCTACACGTCGGCCGCGGGTGGAGTTCACCCCATTTTGATTACGTCGGGCGGTACCGGTTCCACGTTAGCGACCGACGTAGGCTCGGGAATATCGGCGTCGGTGCGCGTGACCAACAAAATGAATCGTGACCCGGCAAGCCCTCAGGTGAATCCTGAATCCGCATTTCTTAAGACGGGCGGCGGAATCAGCGCGCACATCGGTGTGCGCATCAATCACTAAAACGAAACTTTGTAGGCGAGCTTACCCTCGGTCTGCATATCCTGGGGCGAGCGGGTGTCGTAGGCATTCAAGATGCGAAGCCTTAGCGGAATGCGGTGCAGGAAAAGAATTTCGAAGTCCGCGCCCCAGCCCCATTCAAAAGTATTTTGCGGATAAACGTTCAGCGGGTCGTCATTCATAAAGATCCCTTGCCCCACGACCACCGGTGCAATCCGATTGAGGCCAAACGGGATACGCGCGCTGTAAGCCGGTAGAGTCTGCACATGAGTCAGCTCAACACGCAGCGAGCCCGCATTCTTCACCAGATAATCCTCTTGATGCGAAGTCAGGCGCGGCACGCGTATGTCCTGAGACAAGGTGGCTTGATCGTAAGACACTTTGATGTCTGGAACCTCGGCCCAAGCGTAAGTTCCCGCGAGTGTCAGGTAAAATTCCATGGGGAAGCCGTGAACAAAGCGAGTTTGCACGATCGACGTATTGTACTTCTTGGCCCAAGCGTTAATGTCTGATTCTAATCGATTGGCGTAATTCAAAGTGAACGCACGCCAAGGATGAAAACCTAAGCCCGGCGCAATCACATAGTTCAGGCCAAAAACCGACATCAGCCCGCGGGTTTCTTCGCTGGCATCATTTTGGGCGTCGTTTTTTTCGTAAGTGGCTGCGAACCCCACCGAGGCATCCCAACGTCGCCAGCGCCAAACGGGAAGAGAGAGTCCGACCGCAACTTCTTGGTCGTAGGCCATGCGATCCACGCGATCGACCGTTTGCCATTCGTCTTCTTCGTAGGTGTAGCGTGCGAAAAAATCGGGTAGATATTTTGTGAATGCGTACTGCACTTGGGCCTGTCGATCGTCGAACTGCGTGCCAGCCCAAGCCAAAGTTAAAAAATGATATTCCAGGGGATCGGTAAAAACTGCGGCGGCGGCGGCTGTTAAGCCGGGTCCGCTCGAGAAACCGGACGAAAACTCCAGAGCGCTGTAGCGCATTTCTTGAAGCGAATTATAGGGCCGTTCTTCTTTTTCGACCGCTTCGGGCTTCATGGCGGCAGCAGGAATCAAGCTTTGATTGGCGTAACCGTAAGAATACATGGCGGGGGCTTGGGCCTGAACTTCGGCTTGGGCAAGAAAAATATCATGCCCCTTATTGGTCACCTCCACCACCAAAAATTCATCACTGCCCACCTGGCGGGCATCGATAACGCGGTCCGAGCGCAGCACGCGCGCGATTTCTGTTCCGCGCAAGCGGTAGAGCGTGGAGCCGAAATCGGTGCTGCCGATAAAGAAAAAGCTGCCGTCCTCGGCGACTTCCATGGGCTTGGCGTAAAAGCCGTCGAACTTAGTGACCGGTTCGCGATTGCGATACAAAATTCGCTCGCTGCCATTTTGGCGGAAGTAATAGACGTTGCCCGAAGAATCCAAAACTGCGTGCGAGTGAGCGATATCGTAAGGCTCACCGTTCAACAGCAATTTTGGTTCAAGCCAGGAATCGCCGGCGTCCAGCGAAACCGTTTTGCCGGCGCGCTGGTCGGTGACGATCTGACCGCGGTAACGGGGATTGAGCTTCGCTCCTTCACCGTAAAGCGAGTATTCCGTGTGATGCAGATCATGCTGATCACTTGAAGCCGTGAGCGGTGTCGAACCCTCCCAAAAAACTTTACCGGATAATAAATCCAGTTGCCGAGTTTTGAAGGTCTTGGTGGCCTTGTCGAAAACTTGCAATAAGGATGGCTCTTTAGCGTCGGTGGTCAAAAAGAAGATTGAATTCGCGTCGTGATTCAATGAACCCACGAACGTGGTGCGCTTCAGGGCATCGCCGGCCGTGCGTTGTTGCTTCTTCGCCAAGCCTTCCAGAGTGCGCACGTATTCCCGAATTTCCTGGGGATAACTGTTACCGAAATGATCGCGGAAGGTTTTGTTCAAGATCAGCGGCCAAAAATAATGTTTGCCCTGTTCAACGAAAAACTGATTGGTTTTTTCGACCCCGTATTTGGCGGCCAAATGGGCTTGGAAGTAAGCCCCTTGCATGTACGCTTCCTCGCCAAACGGAAAGCGAAAGTCGTCGTTGATCAGCCGAGTCGGGTCGATGTCGCCGGCGGCAATCTGCGCCAGTACCAGGGCCCGTTTTTCACCACTATGAAGACGTCCGCCTAAATTCAAACGCGATTCATTGAACGTGGCATTTCCTTCGACAATAAAGGTGGGCGTTAGAAAGTTCGGATGCACAAAGAGCGGCACGAAGGGAACTAAGACAAAGGCATTCCCAAACACGCGCTTTAAGCCAGAATTAAATCCGCCTTTGGCGTTCAGCTGATATAAGTGGGCGACTTCGTGGGCATTCAGCAGCAGTAACCAGGAAGAATCGGCAAATTCTTCCGATAAGGCCACCCCAGAAGGAAACCAAACTGTTTTGATGTTCGGCGAAACCGTGGCGTAGGCATTGGCGATCTGTTGTTTCGGCGAGGTCAGCACCAAATCCATTTCTTCATCGAGCTTCCAGCCAAAACCCTGGTCGTACATGGCGCGCACAGCCTCGTTGTAGGCGGCGAGCTGGTGGATCAAATCCCGTGAAGATTTGTCGTAGATGTATAAAGTTTGGTCTTTTCTCAACGAGAAATAGGGCCCGTCACCGGGGGCCACCACGCTGGCCGTTGAAGTCATCGAAAGCGCTACGAGCGCGACACATAAATATTGTTTTAAGATGTGCATTCGAATACTTGTGAATGATGTTTCAACTTCTGTCCACCGTGATTGTCGCCGGCTTTTGCGGCAGTCTGAACACCTTTTCAGGCTTCGCCGTGCAAATGCTGAAACTGATCCAGCAGGGAGAAATTTTCAAAATGGCCCTTCATTTCACCTTGAATAATGCATTGTGTCTTTCGTTGTGCTACTCAGGTTGGTCTCTCGCGCAGACAAAACTGAATTGATGAAACGCAGTCTAAGCGCGGGCGTCCATTGAGATTTTTAAAAATTTGAAGTATATACATGTAACAAGTCATCATTCCGCCTGAGAGCATCCATCCTGATACCTCGCGCGCGACTGAAAAATTGCCGGAGGCCCAATGCTAAATAGTGTCGATTTACTAAGAAAACCCCAAGAGTCGATGAAGCCCATGATTCAGAATCCTGACGTCGATGACGACTTCAGCCTTCTCGACTCCATCGACAATATTTTAGATCTTTCGGAAGACCAGTATCCGCGATTCACCTTGGCAAAAAACAAAGCGCGCTTCTTGCGCATGCTGAGCTGGTACAAAAATAAAGAAGAATGGCTCGACGTTGCCCCGTTGAGCGGCGTGAATAAGCTGTTCAAACAGCAAACCAAGGAACTCGAAGGCATTCGTTCGAGCAAATTGGATTACGAAATGGAATTGGAAACCGGAACATTGACGCCGTCCCAGCGTTCGTACCGCCGCGACGAATTGAAGATGTGCAAAGTTCAAGAAAAGATGGCCGTTCATTTGATCTCGAAGATGCAAGTGAAGATCAAGTCGGGTCGTCGCTAGGATATTCGGACCGCTAGGTTTGCTGGGCTAAAGAAAAAATACGAAAATCGAAGTGAGCGCCAGAACTACAAGAGCTAAGGCGATCACAACTCGATTCGTGCGAGATTCCGCTTTGACCGGAGGACCGTCGACCGCACTTAGGTGCGCGCGCGACTCTTGTTCTTTGAGCAATTGATTTGCCGAAGGGACTTGGTCCTGCCTGACCATCAAACGCATCGCCGCGGTCTGCATTGACCCGGGAGCCACCGCCCTGGAGTGCGCATGGGTACCGAGCAACTGCACGTCGATTTGGTTGGCTTTCAAGAAAGCTTCAACAACGCGAGCTTCGGGTTCGGATTCAAATGATCTTAAAACGGTCCACATACCTTATATATAGCACATGACGAGCGTCCTCGCGTGCCCGGAAAAAGATGCCGGTCTGACTCACAATAATACATCAATAGTTACGATGGTTTAGATCAAAAGAAGACAGTCCGGGCATTTTTTTCCTCATATTCTCAAAGTAGGGCGCCGATAGGTACTCTGTGAGCCAATGATGGCTTGCAATGATTCACTGTAAAAACCAGCGGAGGTTTTAAAATGGCACGTACAATGGTGGTCTTGGTCGGAGATGATCGCGAGCAATGCGAGAAAATCAAGACCATGAGCCAAGGGATGGGATGCACGGTTCACTCGTTCACCCCTAATGAGTGGGCGAAGAACTTGAACGATCCGAGCTCACGCAGCCGCCTGATGGGCGAGGTGCCGGCTTTGAGCGTTGGTATGAATCCCATCACCGAAGGCGCAAAGATCTTGCAGTTTCCTCAACCCTCTTTGAATTCGGATGACGACAAAAAAGTACGCACCATCAACGAACTGGAAAGCATTGCTATTGAAAATGCGATTCACGAGTTCGGTGGCAACTTGACTGAAGCCGCAAAAGCTTTGGGCATTGGTCGCGCGACTCTTTACCGTAAGGTGAAGCAGTACAACATCGATCCGTCGATGGCTCGTAAGAAGCGCGCCGCTTAATTCCCGAAAGAGCTATAGATTGACCTCTGACGGAAGCCGACGTTCTATAATTGAATGCGTCGGCTTTTGTTTTTTCTCCTCTTCGTTTCGTGTCTGGCGGCGGGACTTGTACTTAATCATGCCAGCCGATTTCGCGACGTCTACCGATCTATCTGCGATTTGACCGAAACTCACTTCTACAAGGCTGATGAACGTTTAGAGCAATGGGTAAGGCTTTGTCGCGCAAAGGCCGCGCGGGTCCCGTTAAGAACCAACGAAAACAATCTGCTGCGCTCGATACAAGACCATATGAACGAACTGCAGGTCTCACATTTCCAGGTTTATGATCCTAACGAGGACAAGCGCCTGTGGAAGGGCGAGTCCTTCGACACGGGTATAAGGGCTCGTTACGTCGAAGACCTTTTGATCGTCTACAAAGTCGAGAAAGACAGTGCGGGGGAAGACGCAGGAGTGAAGCCCGGGGATGAGATCGTATCTTTACCCGGTACCGAACAAGTCACGCCTTGGGGTGCGATGAACCGCACTGGCCGCTTCCTGCTGAAAAGACGGGCGAAAGAAATTTCCGTAGATATCCAAGCTCGAAATTTAGTCGTGGATTCTTCACCCGAATTAAGCGACCTGGGGCGCAGTACGGCACTTTTAGTTTTAGACAGCTTCCGTGCGGAACTATTTAAGTCGGAGGACTGGCAAAACATGGCCGCACGCTTGAGGCCGTTTCGCCACGTGATTGTCGATGTGCGCGAAAACGCGGGGGGAAGTTTTGTCGCTATGCTCAGGGCGCTATCAACGTTTCAATGCGGTGGCCGCCAGGTCGGCACCATCGTGCAGCCGCGAAAAGCTTTGCCCGCCAAAGAAAATTTGGACGACAATGCTTCGGACGCCCATCAAATCGAAGAATTGGAAAAATACAGCCGCGTGGGCTTGCGTACCTATTCCAATTACGGCTGTTACCGCGGCAAGGTCACTGTCTTGATCGGGCCAAGCACCGCCTCAACCGCCGAGATATTCGCCGAGAGTTTTTTCAGTCGACCGAACTCGCGGGTGTGGGGTTCGCCCACGGCGGGCGATGTGATTCTTGCGGTTTGGTATGATCTGCCATTGCTCGGACCGGGTTTTAGCGCTTCAATCCCTGAAGCCATTTATTTGACCGCAGGAAACGAGGAGCTTGAAGCGCGCGGAGTGAATCCTCAACGGCAGCTGCATCACGAGATCGAGGCCTCGCTCTTGGGTAAAGACAGTTGGATTGAGGAAGCGCTTAAGTAGTGCGCTGAGGGCTTAGCGGCAGGTGTTTGAGCCTTTAATGAATTTTTGCGCCAGTTCGGAATTCCCTTTTTGTTTCATACGGCCGGTGGCCGCCATAAAGGTCTCAAGAGAACTGGGTTCCAGTTTACAAGCCTGGATAAAAGGTTCGAGGGCCGCTTCTTCCGCACCCGATTCAAATAATGCTTTTGCTAAACCAAACTGTGCGCGTCCCGACAAGGGCTTTGCGGTCACTGCCACTTTGAAATACCGTGCGGCCACCGGGTAGTTCTTTTTGCGCAAAAACAATTCGCCCGCTGCCCACTGTACAAATTCGCTTTCGGGAAATTTCTTGGCCGCTTTCACCACGGTCTTTTCAGAACGTAATTCTTCTTTTTGGTCATGTAGCGCCTGCACCAAATAGACGTATTGGTCCGGATAGTCGGGGGTCAATTTAATGCTTTCGGTGCAATTGCCCACGGCTTGCACCAAAAAGCCGTCCTGCGAATCTAAGCGACAAAGCTCGCGAAACAGTTCGGGCCGCTTACCGAATTTGGTTATGCCTTCCATCAGCAGTTCGCGCGCTTCGTTGTTCGCCTGTTGTTGTAAAAACGTAGAAAGCAATTGATCAAAGGCCGGTTTGTACTTGGGGCTCAATTGCAAAACGCGCCGCAGGCGCTGAATACCTAGAGTGAGCAAATCTTTATTTCGCTTTTCGTCCGCCGTTGTACTGGCTTGTTTTAGGTAAGCTTGCGCCAGCAGCATATGCCACTTGAAGTTTTCTTCGTCTTTGATGACTAAGAAATTTAAGGTGCGCACTTCATTCGCGTAGTCTTTCTTTTTGTCGTAGGAATTAGCGAGCAGTAAAAAGCCACTCTCGTTGAGTTGATCGGTGTAGGGGTTGAGCAATTCTATCGTTTTGTCGTGTCTATTTTCGGCGGCAAAAAAGCCAGCCAACTGAGTGCGGACTTTCAGATCGTCTGGATTTTTTTTTAAGGAAGCTTCTAATTGTAGAACGCTTTGCGCGAAAGACAGGGACGCGAAAACTAGCAAAGCCAAAAGCTGGACCATATACCTCAATGTTAATTAGTGAAGGGTGCTTAAGCAAGAATTCAATTTTGCCGCAAGCCTAGCGTAGAGGCCCGTCGGGTGCGGGCGAGGCCGGATTCGCGGGCGCACTTGTTGCCGGTGGTCCACCTGGCGTACCCGCAGGTTGATCTAAAGTTGAACCAGTGATTGTCGTGCGCACAACGGGTGGCACGAAGGCTTTTTGATTCATCATCATGCTCGCCGGTCGACGTGAGATCGCCGGATGGGCGGCGTTGGAATGCATATACGATTCGAAAGTGATGCGTAATGGTTTTTTGAGATCTGGCTCACGGTTGTTGGCCGATCGTTTGACTGTACGAGTACGCGCTCGCGCGGATTCTCGCTCGGGCATGGGTTCAACATTCATTTCGTCAAACTCGCCTTCGATATCTAGTTCTAGCTCGCGGGCTGCGGTGGCCGAGGACGGCGTGCGCTGTGGTTTCTTTTTCTTTTTGGGTAGCGGTGAGCCGCCACATAGGTCGGGTCGAGTGTCGCAGATGTCACCGCCCAACGAAGACTCAACGTCCTGCCCTTGGGCCGGAACAGCAAGCATCAGTGAAATCAGTAAACTGAAAGCGAGCGGGACGGAGTGTTTCATCTCTTAAGCTTATCGGGGCGATTCTGGACTACCTTTAAGTCTAATCGCCTTAATCTCATCCGCTTTTATTCCGATCAATTGAGACGGGGACCTCTTCGACTAGCAGTTCGACACATGTCGAACTTCTGTGCGCGAAAGGTCGCCTCAAACTGAGACGCGAAATGTGACGTTTTGGGCTAACCGCTGTTCAGTATCTAGCCGGTTTGCTGCGCCAGGATTCAGGTCAAGGCGGCACAAGTCTCGCTCTTTAGGTTTGTACGGAGGATTTGAAATGAGCGACGATAATAAAGCACCCGGCAATTTGGTGAACAACGTTCTTCAGTTCCCTGCGCGCAAGAAGGAAGCTGAGGTTCCTCCGCCCGTAGCTGAGAAAAAGCCCAGCGCAAAGAAGGGCAGCAAGAAGACCATGGCGGCAGCCGTACTTGCCATTTCACTTCTGACCGTAGCCGTAAATAAAAATACTTTTGAGAAAGCTTCTTCTGGCACAATCGATATGGCTTCGAGCGCCAGTAGCGTGGGCCGACAAATTGCCAGCGTACAAAGCATTTCTCGCGACGCCGATTGGGAAATGAACTTAAGCAATCGCTTGGCCTCAGCCCAAATCCGTGAGGTGGCTTCGGCCGGTATCGGCCGCGCGGCGACGATCGAAGAAAAACTTCGTTGGGGAATCTTGGAACAGAAGTACACAATCACGTATTCTTCTGACGAACACAAGATCAACACCATTCTTTTGCAGGATCCAGTTTCGAGTCCGTCGTATATCCTGGATCGTACAAAGTTCCTTGCAGAATACGGCCGCTTGTTTGAAAACAACTTCAATACGGCGAAACTGAAATCCGTAGAAAAGAGCGACGATAAGACCGTAGAAATTCACACTCTCTTCGATAAAGAGAACAAGGCCAAAGGCGAAGCTCGTTTCGAGCTAGACCGTTACAAACGCTTGATCTCGCTAAAAGTCGAGCCGGTTAAGATCTAACCGGCCTTCATCCTTAAGTTTCTTAAGCCGATGAGCCTTTCATGGTATTACCAGATTGGTCGGCACCGAAAAGCCAACCCAAAGTAAAATTCGAAAAGGTTTCGGCCAAGATTGACCCCTCGCAATTGGCGCGACCCTTGGACCGGTTGGCGGCCGTGATCGTCGACATCTGCGTCGTGCTCGCGCCGGTTTATTACCTCTTGAGTTCACCCTTTCGCAATTGGATGACCGCAAGTTTTTTAATGGGTTCCGAAAGCGATTTTATCCATACGGCGGCGGGAATGGCCGGGGTTGCTGTCGGACTAATTGTCGCTTACCAAACCTTCTTTCATTATTTCTTTCGGGCGACGCTCGGTAAGATGCTCTTTGATCTTCACGTGATTCCTATGTTTGAAGGGCAGCGCCTTTCGTGCTGGGATTGCTTTATTCGCGCTTGGTTCTGGGTCGGCGAGATCTTGTTTCTAGGGCTGCCCATGCTCGCTGTTTTTTCGAACAACAAACGTCGACCGATGCATGACCGCATATGTGACACGATCGTGGTGTCTCGCATTTCCGCCGGCGTCAATAGCCCGGCACTTTGGGAGCAAGGTCTAGTGCGTGGATTCTTCGGATTGGCTTTGGCGTTCGTGATGATCTTTGCGCTGCTACAGTTGCGCGGAATCGCCGATCGCCTGAAACAGGATTCCACCTTGGCTGCGTTGATCGAGCGCGAAGGCGGCGCCTGCGAGGTGGTGAACAAAAATATGACCGAAGGGCAAGAGGTCAAAGAGCACGACCGTCTTAATTTAGCGATGACCTTGTACGCCGCGGGTCTGGCCGACCGCAGTTGTCTAGAGGCCGAAGTCGAGCGAGAGATCGCCTCGCAAACGCCGGTGGGCGCGGTGACTTATCTTGCGCAAGCCTTTGTGTACGCGGACGACGCCGAAGTTTCGAACTCTTACTTGGATGAAGTGTGCGCTGCGGACAAAGAAAGTGTGGAATGCCACATGTCGCATGTTGTGAGCAAATGGTCTGACGAAGACTGGGAAGCCGTTGAGGAATCTCTGAAGAGTGCTCCGCAAGGGAGTGGATACCTGGAAGTTTGGGGCGTACGGCACTTCATGAAACAGGCGCGCTATGACAAAGCTATGGCCTTCTTGAATACGTTAGTGAATCAAAAGCCGCTTGCCGAATTCAGTTTGGTTCAGAGAGTGAAAGCTCTTTACAATTCATATCAAGAAAAGGAAGCCGAAGCCGCCTTGTTGCAAGCCGTAACGGCACTTTCCGAATCCGAAGGTCTTGATTTGAGCGCCTGGGTTTGTGCTCAGCAATTGCAATCGGGTTGTCAGGCGCTTGAAAAAACGGCCTGCCGACAAGTTCACGCCGGTGAAGAGCGCACCAGCGAAATCGATTTTGAGATGGAGAACGAAGCCTTGGCCCGCGTGCTGGCGCTGGAATGCAAAAGCGAAGGCCAGATGGATTATCTTTCGTTTTCGGAAGCCGTAAATAATGAAGACTGGCGCACTTTCTTTTTGGCTAATTTAAAAAGCCAAAAAGAGGACGTAAAAGCATCCGCTCACTTGTTTAGCTCTTTGATGCTGTCGCCGGAAGCTTCGGACCTTCTGAAGATCGAAGCGGCAAGGCGTTGGGCCCAGTTCGCCGATCAAAAACAATTAGGCGATCTTTTTGAACAGTGGCGGGACATGCCCTCGCGCGAGGCTTGGGTGAAAACGGGAAATATTTTGGTTCAACGAGTCAGCCTCCTCGGGCATCAAGAGCTGGCGCAAAAAATCGCTCGTTATTTAGTAAATACAGAGTCACTTTCCCCGCAGGCCCTGGTCGCCGTGGCGGGAATGGCGCCCGCAGATCCCGCAATGAAAACAGATCGCCGGCCTGCCACTGATAAGACTGATAAGACTGATAAGAAGGCCGGGGAGGAAGAGTGATCTTCCCGATCCTCGGCGGCCTCTTGAGCTGGCGTAAAGCTCCGATCACGTGGACTCTTGTAGTCTTGAATCTTTTAGTTTTGATCTATTCCACCGTTACCGGCTTCGATAGCCAGCAGGGCCTCGAAGAGGCAATGAAGAAAAGCTATTTTGTTTCGACTCAAGGTCGAGTTTACGCGCAGTATTTGAATCAAGCGGGGGTTGGCGCCTATCCTGATTTTCTTATCGAACTAGGTCGTCAGGTTGAAGCCGGCAAGCCCGACCGTGCAGAAGTCTTAGGTCAGCTGGCGTTTCGCGATCTGAATTTTCTCAACGCTGCCGAGTCCCTGGATTATCGCGGCGATCAAGTGGCGTTTCGCAACTGGAAAAAGCAAATCGCTAGCGTCCGTGAACTTCAGACCGAGCATCCGAGCTTTACATTGGGATTGAACGGCGAGGACACTTCGATGACGAAGTGGATTTCCTATATTTTTGTTCACAGCGGTGGATTGCATTTCATTGGCAATATGCTCTTTCTTTTGATTTTCGGTGCGGCTCTTGAAATGCAAATCGGGGGCTTGGGACTTTTGGTTGTTTTTTTATTGTCAGGAGCATTTGGTGCCGGGACCTTCGCTCTTATGACTGGCATGACAAGTTCACCCTTGGTGGGCGCGAGCGGTTCGGTCAGCGGCGTAATGGCACTCTACGCGATTTTGAATTGGCGGCGTCCCGCACGTTATTTCTATTGGTTGTTTTTGCCTGCGCGCGGATTTATGGGCTTTGTCTATTTGCCCACGTGGATTGCCTTAGTGATGTGGGCCTTGAACGATCTTGCCGGCTATTTCGGTACGTTGGCCGAACTTGGTGGGGTCGCGCATACGGCGCATCTCGGGGGTGAGTTCGCGGGTGCAGTGACCGGCTTGGTTTTATATGCAATCCGCTCGGTATGGCCCGTCCCACGTAAAGAGACCCCCACCGATACGGCCCCGATGGGCGTCTTATTCCCACTTTTGCCGCCTAAAAACTTGACGCCAAGACCTTAATTTCAAAGCCCTCTGTTTTTACTGGGCTTGGGCATGAGTCTTGCGCTATCAACGTGGAACCGCAATTTGCACACGGGAAGTACCTTTATGATCCGCGCACGCCTATTGGCTCTGTTATTCGTGCTTTCACCCGCGCTTCATGCTCAGGATTACTGCCTGGCCTTGCGCGGAAATGGGGAGCTGATGCCGGCGCATTGGGGAGCCATGGCGAATCTCGTTGAGAAAATGGGATTGCCGGTTGCACAATCGGGCGGATCTTCGGCCAGCATTACCTTAATGATGAATGAAGCGGTGGCCGCAAATAAATTTCTTGCGCGTGTCAGCGGACAAGAACAAAAGAATCGAGCCGCCCTGTTGTACAAGAGTTTCGAGGGATTCGCCGAATTCTTAACGACCACCCCCGAATGGCGCGACTTTATCACTTTGTACACCCGCGCCAAGTCCGTCGGCGGTAACGACTGGATGAACGAGCTGCAAAAAATTTTAGAGCAAGCTTCGAAAACCGAAGAGAAAGCCCTGCCGACCTTCCTGGCCCAAAATCTTGAGTTATTGAAAAAAAATTATCGTACCGGGGTACGCCTGGGTTTGATCTCGGAGAAAAATTACGAGCCGTTGTTTTCGGCTCTCAAGCGCTTGTCCGAAGGCGGCTCCGTCGAGCCCGCTGCAGATTTAGTCGAAGCAAAATTTTACGCCGACGAGCTAAAAGAAACCATTCGCGTCTTTGGCGCTTTCAATGCTGAAACCGACGCTAATCTTTTCTTTCGCGCAGGGTTAGTGGACTTCTCACGCTTCGCTGAACAGATGGGTCGCATGGCGCAATTTTACTCAGGTCCTTCCAATTCATCGAGCGACGACGTTCTGTGGGAAGATTTTTTTCGCACGTGCGGCGACACCAATGGACAACTATGGTCCGAGATCGGCATCAGCAATCGCGACTGCCATGGTCGTTTCAATGGGATCGTCGAATCTTTTTTGAAATCGCCGTTGCGACCCAATTTTAGTGACCGCAACGCTGGTCTTTCGATCAAGTCTTTTCCGACCACTTCGGTCTTGGTGGATGAGGGCGCGACGGAAGCCTTGGCCGCTTTGAAGAAGTACGGTGAAGTTCGTGACTCAAAATTTGGGGCAAAGTTCTTCTTGAAGGATGCTGAATCCGTAAAATTTGGCTATTGGGGTGACCCGGAATCCTTAAGCGCTATCGAAGGGCGCTTGCCCAAAGCGAGCGACGAAAAAAGTCGGCGTTTCTTGTCCCTTGGCGCCGCCTCGTGGAAAAAGATCTTGGCTCTTTCGCCCGCTGAACCTGGTTTGGCTTCGCTTCAAGCTTTTCAACACGACGGAAAAGAAATGGTGTCGGCCGGTGGTTGGTCTGATCTGCATCCTGTGATGGTGTTGCGTGCCGCGGGCTGCGCCCGCGTGGTCTACGCGACTCGCCGAGGCGGGGAATCGCCTTTCGCCCAGGGTGTGGCCAAGCGATTATTCAGTTCGCGCGAAAACGATCCGGCAGCTCAAGAACTTCTGCGCAAGCTCTATGATCTAAACAATCCCGAAAGTTCAATGCGCCAGTCTTTAGATCAGGCCGACGCCGTGCTGTGTACGGATTGGAATCGATTTAACATCAAAGACGGCATGAAAGACATGATTCGTGACTCTTACCGGGCAAGCCCTTACTTCGTGCGCAATCACGCGGCTTTTTCCGGCGTTGCTTTACTTCCCCAGCTTAGTCCCCGCAACACCACCGCCGAAGGCAAGCCGGTGTACGAGGGTTGTTTCTAAAGCGTGCTTTCGATTTCTTTTTCCGAAGGCACGAAACCACGGCGCATGGTGTTTTCGGTGATCACCCGCGGTTCCATAAATTGCAGCAAATAGTCTGGGCCGCCGGCTTTGCTGCCGACCCCTGACATTTTAAATCCTCCGAAGGGATGGCGTTCGACTAAAGCGCCCGTGTTGCCGCGATTGATGTAGAGGTTGCCGACTTCGAATTCGCGTTTCACTCTCTCGATCGTGGCGGGGCTACGCGAATACAAACCGCCGGTGAGAGCGTATTCGGTGCCGTTGGCGATTTGGAGCGCGTGATCCAGATCTCGAGCGCGGATGACCGCCAAAACGGGGCCGAAGATTTCTTTTTGCGCTAGATCACTGTTCGCATCGACGTCGGCAAAAATCGTGGGCGGCACGAAGTAACCCCCGCCCGGGACTGTTCCCTGAAAGGCGAGGCGCGCGCTGGATTTCGCGGCTTCAATTGTCGCCATGATACGGAGGAAAGCCTCTTCATCGACAACCGGGCCCATAAAGGACCTGGGATCTTCCGCTAAACCAACGTGCAGAGATTTTGCCGACTCGACGATACGTTCAAGGAATCTTTCGTAAATCGCATCGAGCACAATCACCCGGCTACAGGCCGAGCACTTTTGACCCTGGAAGCCAAAAGCCGAATAGATTACTCCGGTGACGGCTTCGTCTAGGTCGGCGTCGCTGTCGATGATGATCGCGTTTTTTCCACCAAGTTCGGCGAGGACCCGTTTGATGTGCGTCTGACCGGGCTGCACGATCTGCGCTTGCCGCATAATATGTAGGCCCACCGGTTTAGATCCGGTGAAGGCGATCACGGAGGTGTCTTTGTGATTCACCAAGTACTCGCCGACCTCTTCGCCGTAACCGGGAAGATAGTGAACGACACCTTTTGGAAAACCGACTTCCATCATCATCCGCATAAGCTCATAGGCGGTGATCGAAGACTGCTCGGCCGGTTTCATAACAACGGTATTACCGGTAACCAAGGATGCGACGGTCATGCCCGTAAGGATCGCCAACGGAAAGTTCCAAGGAGCAATCACCAGCGAAACGCCGCGCGGCTGATAGTTGTACATCGACAGTTCGCCGGGCACGCGTCCCATGCGCTGCGGACGGGAGAGCTTACGCATTTCTTGCGCGTAGTAGCGGCAGAAGTCTATGGCTTCGCCGACGTCGCCATCGGCTTCGCGCCAACCTTTACCCACTTCTAAAACTTGAAGCGCGCAGAGGCGGTATTTTTCCTTCACCATGCGGTCGGCCAGTTTCTCTAAAAGTTTCGCACGATCACTCGCCGGAAGTTTTGCCCAAGCCGGCTGCGCCGCTTTGGCCGCGACGATGGCTTTTTCGGCTTCATCTACACCGGCCGCGCAGGCCGAGCCGATCACTTGCGAGGTTTGTGCAGGATTCACGCGCGCGATCAAGCGCGAGGTTTTGATTTCTTTTCCGTCAATGATCAGCGGATAGGTTTTTCCGAGAGAAGCTTTCCACTCTTTGAGCGCCTTCAGCATCGCTTCGCGCTGTTCGCGTAGGGCGAAATCTGCGGGCGGCTCGTTGGTGAATCGATGGGGATCGTTCGCGGGGTCCGAAGAGCTGGTGATCAGTTCTTCGTTGGGATCTTTCAGTAGCAGATCCGAAGACACATTATCCGCGAACTTATTGCGCAGAAACGATTCGTTCGACGTGTTTTCGAGCAAGCGCCGCACCAGGTAGGCCATGCCCGGGATCAATTCACCGATGGTAGCGTATTCACGCACACGAATGCCTTCTTTGACCAAAGTGCGTTTGATGGAATCGGCCATGCCGAAAAGCATCTGCACTTCCAAGGCGCGGGGATCGATACCTTTCGCGCGGGCGTAAGCCAATGCGGCCGAGATCGAACGCACATTGTGCGAGCCGATGGCCACTCGTAATACGGGGTAAGCATCGATTAGTTTTTTGGCACAGACCTCGAAATTCGCGTCGCTTTCTTTCTTGTTCAGATAGACGGGGACGCTCCAACCCCTTTGGCGGGCCGACACAGTCTCGAAATCCCAGTAAGCGCCCTTGACCAAGCGGATAGTGAAGGGGGATCCACGTTTGCGCGCAAGCCCGATCATGCGCTCGCAGTCTTTGGCGCTATCGCGCAAATAGGTCTGAAGGACGATTCCGAAGTGAGGATGCTTACGGAATTCTTCCTCCATCACCAGGTCTTCAAAAGCCTGGAGCAAAAAATCCTTATGGGCGTATTGCTCCATATCCAGATTGATAAAGACGTTGTTCGCAATGCCGGCCCGAAATACCTGGCGGATGCGTTCTTTGGCGACGCTCAAGGATTGCTCCCAAGCCGCTTCGTCGATCTGGGAATAGATGGCGGTCACTTTGACCGAGACATTCACTTTCGGAATTGCACCGTTTTCGTCCTCGTCGATTTGCGGGATGTGGTCCCAGTTCTTGGCATCGTTGGCGAGCCACTGGATCAGTTCCAAATAGCGCGAAAGATATTCTTGGGCCTCTTTCTCGCTGAGGGTGGCTTCGCCCAAAAGATCGGCGGTAAAGGTGATGCGATTATTGCGCGCTTTCTTTAGGGCCGGGAGCGCGTCTTCCGGATTTGCACCGGTGATAAACATCTTTGCCATCGAGGTGACGTTCTTCTTCACACCGGCGGCGAGTAGCCCTGGCGCCAGCGACCCTATCCCAAGCCCAAACGAAAAAACCGAAGGCATGTCGTCGCCGCCCTCATTGAAGTACTCTTTGAGGTGCTTGGCGACTTCGGAAGACGTATTCAAATAGGGAAGCACATCGACGAAGCGAAACATCTGCACCTTGAAGTGCTCGTTCTTCATCGACCAGTCCATGATCTTTCGGTACCAGGTGTCTTTCGAAAACAAAGATCCGGTGTCGTCGTCGAGGCCTTTGAAGATGCGTTCACCGGTTTGGCGTACGGATAGCTCTAGGTCAGTGGACTTCATCGAGGGCCCCCTATTGATGCGAAGGAAGAGCGGAGTATAACCACTCTACGAGAAATCCGACAAGCGGAACGCAAGCAGGGGGAGGGGAGCTTTGCTCCCGCCCTGGCGGTGGTAGGTTGTTGTGATGTGATGGTTGGCTCTTCGGGATCTCACGAGGGTGAGGAGAGCCGGTTGGTGTATCTCGCTATTACAAAGTCGGTACCAACTCAGATGGAGTCATTTTGTCCGGTCTTCGGCCCGTAATTTTGAACCGGACCTAGATCCGGGTTTCGTGGTAGCAGAATGCCGGTGTCAAAATGCCCTTTTTGATAAGCAAAGCTTATGCAGGGCTTATGAAAAGCTACTTGGCGCCCCTCGTCATGACCTGCTATTTGATTTTCTTATAGAGGGGCGATTCTGCGCGTCTTAGTCTCTTCGCGGAAATCGACGTCTCATTTTTAGACGGTCCGAAATCCGTTCAAGTTTCGGTATCTTACGCACATAATCGTGGCTTTTTCGAAATCTGCTGTCTGCAATGTCCACAGTTCCCTGAAAAGGCCGTTTTTGAGCCTCGAAATTCCAGTCTGTTTTCAGGGGTTTGGCCGCTGGGTGAGGGCCCCCTTCTTGCGTTGGGGAAGGGCAGGGAGACCTTGTACCAGTGAAGCTGCGCCTATCGTCCTTAACCATTTTGATCGCCATCAGTGCCCTGTTGAATCAGGGGTGTATGCGTAAGCTACCTCCCCAAGAGTCCTGCAACTTCGTCCAGAATCCAGAACAGCAGAGAGTTTCCTGGAATAAAAAGGTGCCCGTAAAGCTCTACTTGCACGAGTCCGTACCCCCAGAAGCTTATGCGGCTATGGACAAAGCCATCGCCGAATACAATATAAAGTTGGGCGGGGGGCGAGAAGTTTTCCGCATTATCGCTCGTGGTGCTTCGGGAGCGCTCGATCCTAAGCGCGACGGGTATTCCATGGTGTATTGGTTCAAGAGCTGGGATCCAGCGCGCCGAACCGAGCAAGCACGAACAACGATCTATTGGACGGGCGACGAGATTTTTGAGGCGGACATTCGGGTGAACGCGGCCAATTTTAGTTACTCTATTGGGGAAACTACGAACCCGACGGAGGTCGATTTAGCGAGTTTGATGGTGCACGAATTCGGCCACGCCCTTGGTCTAGCTCACACGCTAAACCATGGAAGTGTCATGAATTTTTCGCTCGACGAGGGACAGGATCGCCGCCGCTTAAGTGAGGAGGATCTGGCCAGCCTCAGGTGTGAGTACAAATGAGTATCAATCTTGCTAGTTTCAAAGTGGAACTGAGCAGATGAGTTGTTCATTGTTTTTAAGTTTTTTTAAGTATGAGAAACAAACTTGACGTGACTAACATGGAAGCAGTCCAGGCTAGCCAGAAGACGGAGTACACTTTGAATATCGTAAACGTGAGCGCGACACAGACGAAAATCGAGATTCCTCGTACTACCGAGAGAGTCGCGCCCAGCTATCAAGAGCTGCCCGGTTTACGCGTTGAAACGAAAGACGTACTCAAGCTATTGCAGCATAACATTCAGCTGCTCGAAGACTTGGGTGGACGTCTTGGATTTGTCATGTCTGAAGTTCGATCAGTTATACGCCGCTAAGCCATCTTGCGGCCATTAAACTTTTGGTATTTTTAAGGTCAAGATTCCGTTGTCGTAGATGCGTTCCGCGAGTTTCTCGTGAACCGGTCTTTCAAGAGGCAATTCCTCGCGAAAAGTTTGAAAGTTGTTGGTGGATAGCTTGGCCTCGCCGTCATCTAGCTTATCCTCAAAACGACGACTGCCTTGAACGACAACTTTGCCATTCTTCACGTGCATTTTAACATTGTTTCGTTCGTGTTCGGGAACGCGAGACTTCACGAAATAATGGGTTTCGGTTTCTTCTACCGTCGAATCAGCATGCACGAAGTTATAGAAGGGGTCGGCTTGACGCTCTTGATATTTACCGACGTTCTTCGCGATCTCGGCTTTCTCTTTCATTAAACTTTTTGCGTAGTTTTCCTTTTGCGCGCGGATGGCTTCAGCGAAGGCTTTCGAACCCTTCGTTTGTGCCTGCGCGAATTCGGACCGCTGCTGCACCAGTTGATCCTTGTAGAAGACATCATTCTGCGCCGCTTGCTTCTTGTATTCTAAGTCTTTGTCCTTGATTTGATTTTCGTGCGACATCTTTAAGGATTCAATCTCGGCGCGATGCTGGGCCTCGAGCATTTCGGTTTTCTTTTTGTAGATGTTTTGCTGCTCAAAGATTCCGCGGTCACCTTGCTTGTGAAGTCGCTCGATTTCACTCGCATAATGAGAACGTGTTTGTTCCTGTCCCTCGACGCCTTTAAGTCGTTCGCTCTCGATCGCCGACTTGTTTTCCTTGACCACGGTGCTGAATTTATCTTGTTCTTTTTTCTGAACTTCCTGTAGGCCTGCCTCCGACCTTTGGCGCAGTTGTGTTTGTCGCTCGTTGTACTGCTTCAGTTCTTGTTCGAAGCGCGCTTCGTTTTCGCGATTCAAAGCGGCTAGCTGTTCTTGATGCATTTTTCGCTGCTGTTCGTAGGATTGCTTAGCTTGCGTACGCGATTGTTCGGTGATGGCTTTCTGTTCGGATTCGAGTTTTTCACTCTCCGCCCGCGTTTGCGCGAGAATCGCAGACTTTTTTTCGGTCGCTACCTTTTGAGTTTGTTCTAGGTCTTCGCCCAAAACGTTAACGATATTACTTCGCTGCTCCATTTGTTGCTCGCGGATTTTAGCCGTCTCGGTGGCTTCGCGTTTAGCGATCTCGGCGACGCGTTTGTCGATCGCTTTGCGTTCGTAGGTCGATTTACGTTCTGCCTCTTCTTTCATTTGGTCGATAGTTTGTTTGCTGTTTGCGCGCACATGACTTACGACGGCGACACTATTTTTGTTTTCGGAATCAACTTTCTTGCGAGTCTCTTCGCGGGTTTGTTGTACGGATTTCTCGCCCTCTTCTTGGACGCTCTTTTTACGTTTGCGATAGGAATCTTGCATCTCGCGCAATTCTTGCGATTGCTTTGCTCTGTCGCTCGCGATTTCCGACATGGAACCCCTCTTCAGGGTTTCATATTATCACGTTGCAGGAGCGGGGATTGGTCCAGAACCCACTTCGGGCTTGGCGCAGACAGGCTTATGGCCAGACGTATTGCCCTTGCACATCCAGGTCGCGCGATAAGTGATCTGGTCGTCGTATTTTACCGGATAGTATTTGCGATACTGGCGTGGATCCAAGGTCGAGACCACGACTCTTTCCTGACCGGTGGTCGAGTCAACGATCACCAATTCAAACGCTCGGTATTCAGCCAGAGCGATTTGAGAAAAAAAGATAAGGAAGCACGCGGTCATTCTCATGAATCCTTATCGGAGTTCGGGGGGGATATTTGAGCGTTTCGCCTCCAGCTCAGCGCCTCGGGCGCACTAGGACGATTCGCTTGAGGGGTAAATCTGTGAGGATGAGTTCCGGAGTCGGCGCTTAGTGGCGAGTAGGATCAGCGTTCATCAAAGAATTTTCGACGATGTAGAAGTAGGTACGCAGCAGCATCTCGTAAGACTTCTTGTCGAGAGAATCAAGCCACATGCGCTTTTCTTGCAAGGTTTTATGACCGACGAATACGGTGAATAGATCATGGATTTTGTCCATGTTGCGGACTTGGAACAGTTCCGCATCTTTGGTCGGGGATTTTAGGATTCGCGCGATCGTCCTATTATCGAACAAGAGGTGAATCCCGTTCATACTGTGGGCGAGAAGATGCTCGATTTGGTCCAGGTGCGTTTCGCTGATCTTTAGTTCTTTCACAATCATAGGGTTCAGTTAAATGTGGGTACGATCAAGGGAAAAACCGGCGAGACTAGACTTTTGTCTGACTCAGCCTGATACGG
>JBEIHA010000009.1:0-22129 GCA_040381635.1 Pseudobdellovibrionaceae bacterium | reverse complement strand
GGTGGACGCCTTCTTGGTCCATATTGATTTTGACAAACAACAGGTCACCATGGATCTTCCTCCGGGATTGTTTAATCTCGAGGAGTGAGAGCGTTTTGAAATTCACGGTCTTAAGCCTTTTTCCCGATCTTATTGAATCAGTCGTTTCGCACGGCTTGATCGGGCAAGCGCGTGAAAAGGGCGGCCTTCAGATCGACACCGTCAATCCGCGGCAATACACCAAGGATGCTCATCACACCGTCGACGACCGCGCCTTTGGTGGCGGGGACGGAATGGTGATGAAAGTGGAACCTCTGGCTATGGCTGTGACCGAATTGCGGGCGGCCGGCGCGGGAAGAGTGGTCGTGCTGACTCCGCAGGGGCGAACCTGGAATCAGGGCTTGGCTCGCGATTGGGCTAGGGTGGGCGGGCATACGGTTTTGATTTGTGGCCGCTACGCCGGGATCGATCATCGCTTCACCATGAAGTATGCCGACGAAGAAATATCGCTCGGCGATTTTATTTTGAACGGCGGCGAAATCGCGGCCTGCGCGGTGATCGAATCGGTCGCGCGGCTGCTACCGCAAGTTCTCGGCAATGAAATCTCGGCGGTCAAAGATAGCTTTAGTGACGGATTACTTGAATGTCCCCAATTCACCCGGCCGCGCGACGTTGCGGGAATGCCCGTTCCCTCGCCGCTTTTGAGTGGGCATCACGAAAAAATTCGCGAATTCGAAAGCGCGGTGGGGTTGCTTCGCACCATGCTCTTGAGGCCAGATTTGATTTCGGCTCCCCCTCAGGACCTTGAGCGTAAAGTGAAATTGGTTTCGTCTTTGTCAGACGCGGAAATTCATTCTCTTGGTTTTTCACGCGGCGATCTAGAAGGGCTTCTTGCATGATGAAAAAGACGGAATCGCGTAGCGATTTGTACGTGGCCTTGATTCATTGGCCTGTCTACGACCGCGCCAAAAATGTGGTTGTCACCAATGTCACCAATTTCGACATTCACGATATTGCGCGGGCTTCACGTACTTTTGGCGTCGAAAAGTACTTCATCGTGAATCGTTTGAAAGAACAGCTGAGCTTTGTTTCCCGGGTGCTCGAACATTGGCGGTTCGGCATCGGCTCCGATTACAATCCGTCTCGCAAAACGGCCTTGAAGGAGGTTGAGCTCTGCGAAACCCTGGAGGACGTGATTAAAACTTTCCCTGTCAGGCCGTTGGTGGTTACGACCTCTTCCCATAAATCGGGCATACCCCGGGTGACCTTCAAAGACCTGCGCACCCGTATTTGGGAGGGGACTGATGACCGTAGACCCGTTTTATTGGTTTTCGGGACCGGTTCTGGTCTTCATGAGGACATTTTTAAGCAGGCCGATATTCTGCTTGAGCCCTTGAAAGGGGACTCAAAAGATGACTATCGCTACCTTTCAGTTCGTTCGGCCGTGAGCATCGTTCTTGACCGCCTGCTAGGTGCCTGGTAAGTCAGTAGTTTCCTAAAATTATTGGAGCGCGTTACCATGGCCAAAAGCACGTCGAAATCTGCAAGCAAAACTGAACCGAAAAAATCCACCGTCAAAGCTAAAAAAGCCAAGGCGCCTGCGACCGGTGGCACCACGGATTTGATCCGACGTGTGACTTTGGATCGCAACAAAACCAAAAAAGCTCTGCCTGAATTTCAGACTGGCGATACGGTTGGCGTTTACGTCAAAGTTAAAGAAGGTGAGAAAGAGCGCGTTCAGTTGTTCTCGGGGGTGGTTTTAAAAGTTCAGGGCAAAGGTGCCGGACGCTCGTTCACGGTTCGCAAAATCGCGAGCGGTGTGGGTGTGGAAAGAACTTTCCCCATGCTTTCACCGGTTATTGACCGGGTTGAAATTATCTCGCGCGGTAAAGTGCGCCGTTCACGTTTGTTTTTCCTGCGTGGTTTGAGAGGCCGTTCGGCTCGCTTGGATTCAGAAGCCTACTTTAATGAAGGTGGCGCCGTGGGCGCTGCGGACGAAGTGGCTGTACCCGAAACGCCCGAACAAATTGCCGCTGCTGAAGAAGCACGTAAGGCGAAAAAAGCCGCTAAAGCGGAACGCCAGGCCAAGGCTAAAAAGTAATTCTGGGTATCATCTGTTCTGGTCAAATCTAAGATTTTATCCGACGATGGCGCATGGTTGCTTCGTCGGGGAAAATAAAAAAACGCCCTGTGCTTTCGCGCGTCGATTGGATGACTTACGGTCCAGCACCTGTGATCGGTGTCGATGAGGTCGGACGCGGCTGTTTGGCTGGCCCGGTGGTTGCGGGTGCCGTGATCTTGTCGCGTCCGTTGTCCGGAATTTTCTTTGACTCCAAAGCATTGTCCGAAGCTCGTCGCGAAGAATTGTTTGAAGTCATTAAAAACGAACACCAGTGGGCCATAGGCTTTGCATCTGTTTTGGAAATTGATCGCATCAACATTTTTCACGCCTCGCATTTAGCCATGCGGCGGGCGGTGAATGCTTTGCGGGTCAAGACGGGTGGACATGTCCTGGTCGACGGCAAATTCAAAATTCCCTATTTGCGTGGGCTGGTTCAGACCACGCTGATTCAAGGGGATTCGCGCGCCGAACCGGTTTCGGCGGCCAGTATCGTCGCCAAGGTCACGCGCGATCGTTTGATGAAACAAATGGCATTGAGGTTTCCAGACTATGGCTTCGAAATTCACAAAGGCTACGCGACTGAAAGACATCGCCAAGCGCTTAAGCGAGTCGGCCCCTGTCGGCATCATCGACGATCGTTCTGTGGCGTCGCAGACGAAACCATCTCCACCAGAGCGACTTAAGGCGCGACCCTCGGCCAGAACTCTGCGCAGTTTACGCATCGAACGTACGGCCGCCGATTTTCTTCGGGCTAAGGGCTGGCATATACTTCACCATAATACTCGAATCGCGCACGTCCAGATCGATTTGCTAGCGCTCGATCCGAAAGGAATCCTGACCGTAGTCGAAGTAAAATCACATAGCGCCATGGTGAACTTGAGTTGGCGACAGCGAGCCCGATTATTGCGCGCGGGCCAAGTGTTGGCGAGCCGCCGCCCCGTTCAAATCGTGTTCGCGCAAGTTTCGGGAAACGATGTGCTTCTTCTGCCGGTCGACGGATTGACAGCTTGAGCTAATATGGGACACTTGAAACATGAGTTCGTGGCGCATCATTCTCATTTTCGTTTTTCTCTTTAATTTTAACCGAGCATGGGCTCAGCCCGTACCTCCGCCCGAGAGTTCAAGCTCACGGGAATTCATAGCCAGCTGCACTTACGGTGTTTTGGCCGGAACCCTGGTCGGTGCGGCCAGTTTAGCCTTCACCGATCGTCCGGGCGATAATTTGAACCGCGTGGCCCGTGGGGCATCGCTAGGACTTTACACGGGCATTTTGCTTGGTATGTACGTGGTGTACATTGTGCCGGGCATGGGTTCAGAAGACGAAGAAGACCCGGTCGCAAGGCTGGATCGGATTCCATTTTTGCTGAATCCTACTTTAGGTTTTCGCGATCAACCGGATGGGGCTACCGCCAATTGGGTTTACCGATTCTAAAATAAATTATCTTTGTTTTCGCCGCCGAAGTCGAAGTTGACGGATGCTCGAATGGTAGGATCTCCGTTTACGACGAGCCGTTGCTCAAGCTTGATCAGCCAGCATTTTCCAGGCGGGCGAACGAGCAGCGCATAGCTAAAGGCTTGTAACTTTGAATTGCGGGCTTCGTATTCGAAGGTGCCTACGGCCTCGACGTATTTATGGGTGACGCCCGCACCCCAGGCAAAGTTGCGAGTTTCGTTCGTCGGTATATACTTGTTATCGAAAATAAAATTACGCGTGTAACCCGCTTGCAGGAAATTTTTGTCATTCACCTTCACGCGAGCCTGCGATGAAATATTGGTGACCTTCGCGTAGCCGTTGTACTCGGCCGTGGTGAAGGTCTCGAAATTATCCAAACGTACATCGGCGAGCATATTAACCGAAGACCATGGGCGCGGCGTATTGGCTTTCGCTTCGTTCACATCATAGGACTGCGATAGACGAAAGATTCCAACGGTGCGGTAATCCGGTTCGCCGTTGATCCAGACTTTGCGAGTGAAGCGGTTCATTAAGGTAAAATTCACCAATTGCTTTTCGTAGGTACGATCCTGGTAATCAAATTGCAAACCGGTGCGGCGGTTATCCAGATCCGCGTCACTAATCGGTTCAAACTGGCGGGTGTACTGAAGGCCTTCGAAGTCGCCGAAGAACGGATGACTTGGATTGCGCGACCAAGGGATTTGCGAATAACTCAATTCGGGCTCAAAAGAATGCTTCAGGCGATTCGCTTTGGGATTGGTATCGCCGTAGACACGAGTGAGTTCGGTCTTTACCGCGAGATCGGTCTGTACGTAGCGGCGGGCGGCCGTGGGGCCGAATCCGGCCGCTTCGGCCGCATCGCTCGGATAGAACTGATATTGGGTCTCGCGGTAAGAGACAGCGGGAACCACATCAAAAGCGCGACCAATGCGGAACGGGTAGCTGAGCTTGGGTCTAAAGTCGAAGCGTTGCCCCGCACGCATCAGATCTTGTGGATCGCCCGAGCCGTTGAAGGGAGTGAACGTCCCATCGCGCGGGAAGGGCCTTCGCTCTTCGTCGCGCGACCTACGGTCGAAGCGTCCGGGCGCGAGATTCTTTGACTCAAGGTCATCGTAATTGTGTTTTGATCGCGCGAAGTTGACGTACTGCGAATCCATCGAAAAGAAAACGCCCGTATCCAGCAGCCCGAGCTCTTTCACCGAATGCCTGATCTCTGGGGCGCGGTGAACGGCGTCGTCATTGTTGGAGAGGGGATCCGAATGAAGCATGTTTGTGTAGATATCGACTTCGGCGCTGGCAACCTGATTGTCCCAAATCTTCGTCAACGACATTTTGTTTTCGAGTGCAGGATCACCATGTCCCACGACCTCGTTGGGAAAGTCCCTGGGATAACGTAAGTCACTGACTTGGCGTATATCGGCTCGGTGGGTGAAATTCCCCGGCATATCGTGATGGTGTTGGTACCAGAAATACCAGCGGTCCAGCTTATCGCGATTGACTTCTTTTTCCTTCTTAAACACCTGGTCATCTATCCACGCGCCCTTCAAACGGCCTTGGCTGCTTTCGCTTAAGACATAACGGTAGTCACCAGAAAGTTTGGCGCCGCGGAGCTCGTACCAGATCGGAGTAAACGTAAAATCTTGACTACGGTTGATGGCCCAGAAATAGCTTTGCGAAATTGCAAAGCCCCCTTTTCCGGATTTTTCCGCCGAGGGAACCAAAAGGCCACTTTGTCGCGCACTCTTCAGTGGCACAATAATTCCCGGCAGGATCATAACGGGAACACCCCCAATGCGAAACACCGGGCGGCGGATGCGCGCGTACCCACCAAGTTCGGCATCAATGGTCCTGCCTGAAAAACTCCATCCCGGTGGGCAGGTGTCGCAGGCGGTAAAGCTCGCGTTGTTCGCGATGTAGCGCGTTTCGCTAACCTTTTCAATAATATCGCCTTCGAAGGTCACTTGACCGCTTTGCACGAAGCCGTTGTAAATGTAGCCAGTGTTTTGTTTATAATTGAAGACAATGCGGTCGCCTTCGGCGTGCACACGCTCATTAAACAATATGACATCGCCGTCGGCGCGAATCTGCTGTTTGTTCAAATCGATTTCGGCTACGCGGCAGCTTAAGTGTTGGCCTTGAAAAACAACTTGCACATTGCCTTCGAGGCGCACCGTGCGTTTTTCAAGATCGCGGTCCATCGAGTCCGCATTGATCAATACACCATCGGCGATCGAGCTTTGGGCCCGGGCAGACAGCCCAAAAAAACTTACATAGATAACAACAATTGAACTGAGGATTCTCATCATTTGGTCTTCATCACAAATACACCGTCCCAGCCTTCGTCCGGCGGAGCGGCCAGGAATTCCTGACAGCGTTCTATGTAGAGCTTCGATACTTCGTCGATTGGGTTGAGATCGAGGGCTTTCGAAAAACATTCAAGCCCTTTTTGCCAGGACTTTTCGTGATAGTGGCGATACCCCTGATCGAAGTGTTTGAGCATTTCCGTCACTTGCGCGCTAGGTTGGCCTTCTGAAATCAATTCGTAGATTTTTACCGGCAACACCTTTCCTTTGACGCGCACCCAGTCCACTTCACGACAAACGAAGCTATCTTTGACTTGCGAGTATGTCATTTCGCTAAGAATAATCCGAGTGCCGTATTCTTTATTAATCCCTTCGAGCCGGGACGCTAAATTTACGGCGTCACCCATGACGGTGTAGCTGCGCACCGTTTCCGAGCCCATGTTTCCCACGCTGACGTCACCGGTGTTCAGTCCGATACCTAAGTCGATAATGGGAAGTCCCTTTTTTTCGAACTCCTTTTGCAATTCGAATAGCTTTTGGAGGCTTTGTAGGGCGCAGCGGCACGCGTGCTTGGCGTGGTCTTTATAGGTGATGGGTGCGCCAAAGAAGGCCATGATGGCATCGCCCATATATTTATCGAGAGTGCCCCGGTTTTTGAAAACAATTTCGGTCATGGGCGTCAGGTAGCTATTGAGAAGATCCGAAAGGGCCCGGGGATCTAATTTTTCGGAAATCGTCGTAAAGCCGCGAACGTCCGAAAACATCACGGTGAGATGCACTTTTTTTCCGCCCAGCTCGATGTTCTTGGGATCCGAAAGAATTTCATCCACGATGGCCGGGGACACGTACTTCGAGAAAGTCTGGCGAAGCTCTTTCTTGCCGCGCTCTTCGGTCAGATAGCGGTAGAAAGTCAGAGCCACGTAAAGGAAACTAACTAAAAAGAAGGGCCAGATGATGGTAACGACAATTCCTTGTCCGAAAAAGAATTTTTGGTCGACAAAATAGGTGCCCAGTAAAGCCGCCATGGTGACGATCATGCCGGCGAGGGCTCCCGCATACGCCAAGACGACACTTAACAAAAGGCCAAGTACGGCCAATATGACGGGCATATACAGATACTCTTCAGGAACGATGCGGAAAAAGTTCTTAGAGATCATGTTGTCCAGCGCGTTGAGATGCGTTTCGGCTCCCGGGTAGTTTTCTTGAAAAGGAGTCACGCGCAGATCGTAAATACCCGTGGCCGTGGCGCCGACGATAAAGATTTTGTCCTTTATGAACTCGGCTTTTTTTACTTTTATGGGCCGGATGTTCCAGGTGTTTGTGTTTTTATCGAAAACCCTCTGTTCAATGTCGGCGTCGGGTGAGTCGCTTAAGAGATCGGCGAAACTTAAATAGGGATACATGGTTTGCGGACCGGCGTAATTCAGAAGCAGTTTCCCCTGACTATCGACGGGGATACGCATCACCGTGTCGCCGGTTTCGTTGTTGGTGATTTGGAATTCAGAGATTTCCTTACTTTGCGAAGCGGGATTGTAAGTGAGACTGGGCGAAGCATTGAAGTTGTTCGCGACCAAGAATGCTTTTAAAGAAAGTGCCGGGAAATAGGTATTACCGGTGCGAATCACCATGGCTTTAGAGCGAATCGTGCCGTCTGAGTCTTGTTCCGTATTGAAGTGTCCGGTGTGTTTCGTGCCTGCTGAAATGGTGGGCGTGTTTAAACGCCACATCTCGACCGATTCTACGGCGTTGGGATAGGTTTTGCTTTGATAATCGGCAAGCCATTCCTCAAAGCTAGCGAAGCTAAATTCTTTCGGATTTTCCTGAGCAAGAATGCCGTCTTTCCAGGTCGCATTGATCTCTTCGCGAAATTGACTAAATATTCCTTCGCATGTTTCGTGAGCGTCGATCACGATCTTGGACTCTAGGTTCACTTGATCACCGCGCGTTTTTGGTTTGCCGAAGTGGTCGCGGATGTCTTTTTCGCGCGCCTCTAGAACGGCGTTGTAGGTTTCCGTTAGCCCCGCGGGTAGGTAAGGAAGATAAGGGTCGTTCACCGCGATTAGGATTTCTTCTTTGTCCCATTGTTTTGATTGCGGCTGGCGCTTGAAAAGAAGATCGCGACAAAATTCCGTATCGGGATTCACTTGCGGAGTTTTGCCATCTGAAAAAGCGCCGGCGACGATTTTATCGGCGTGCTTCGTGAAAACCGCGCCTAGCGCCTTGTCGGAGTCCAATTCACTCTTGTAGGCGTTGAGGTTGCTTTCAAATTCGGGACTTAATTTCCCCGCTTTGCGGGCGCGGTCTTCGAGGACCTGCACCGGATTAAGCTGGGGCTCGGAAAAGATAATATCGAACGCCAGCACACGGGCGCCATGTTTGAAAGCATTTTCGACGGCTTTGGCCAAAACTTCGCGTGACCACGGCCATCGTCCAACGGTTTCGAGTGAGCGTTCATCTACGGTGAGTAAGGCCAGATTTTTCGCCACGGGTCGTGGGCCCCTCACGCGCAGGCGGAAATCGATCGATTTTTGGTGAGCAGTATGAATTAAGCTGACCAAATTTTGCTGGTCCGTCTTGCGACCGGCAATTTTGTAGTAATCGATGGTTAGCCAAGCTGTTGTCAAAGTGATGACAAAGCCAATCGCCATGGGGCTAATAAAAAACGATAGCCAAAACTTCCAGGACTTCAGGTTGCTTAGTTTCATTGCTGCCTATTACTAAAGTTGAGTTTTCGCCCAGGCTGCCCTTATCGTAGGTGAGGAATTCTAAACTCTCAACTCCGGACTCACGTCGAGTGCACAAAATAGGCAGCGTGGGCTTAGACTGACGTTAGCCAAAGCGGGAGTTTTGAGATGGAAGCAAAGTATGCGATGCGCGGTCAGGTTGTGGTCGTTGAATTATACGGAAAGTTGGATATCGAGACATCGGAGCCATTTCGTCGCACTTGCCTAGAAAAACTGGTGACCGAAAAAGTCATTTTTGACTTAAGAAATCTGAACTTCGTCGGATCCTTGGGGCTTAGGGGCTTTGTTACGACACTTGAGGACATGAAGAAGGGCAACAATTCGCCCAACGTTAAGTTTTGTGGCGTTAGCTCGGAATTCCGCCGACTATTTGAAGCCAGCGGCTTTCAAGTTAGCGATATGTTCGACAATCAGGAAAAAGCACTTCAGAGTTTCACCCTGAGCATTTGAATTTCCGCCAGCAAGGTTTTAATCCGGTCATTCGCGGCAAAACGTTCTTTTTCGATTTCTTGCGATTGATTTTGGATTTCTTTACGCTGTTGATTGAGAGTCAGACTGATCGACTGGTTGAGCTTTTGTAAGGCTTTGTTCTTTTGCTCAGCATGTTCGAGCTCGTTTTGCTTGTGAGACCACAGGGCTTGTAGGGATTCGACTTGTTCCGTCAAATTCTGCTTTTCATTGCGCAGGGACGGCAGGTCCGCGCTTAAGCGGGAAGCCTCTTCCCTGGCGGCTTCGGTAGCGACAAGGCTTTCTTTGAGTTGCACACGCATAGAAGTATTTTCGGATGCTAAGCGTGCAATCAAAGTCTGCTGTTCTTCGCGCTGGATCTCAAACTGGCGCTGATTGAAGACCAGTTGATTTTCTAGGTTCACTTTTTCAGCGTAAAGAGCGTCGCGTTCGATGATTTTGACGCGCATAGATTCAATTTCAGCACGTATGTCGCTGATCTTTGCTTCGTAGCTGTGGACACTCTGCTGATGTTGAAGGGCCGCGTGTTGGCCGGCCGCTGCGCTTTTATCAAGCTCAAGGCGAAGAGCCGGTAGTAACTTGCTTTGGGTTTGCAGTCGGCGCGCCACTTTGCGAAGCCGGGACTGATGACGTTCCAAGCGGATGACACGCTGTTGAAAGGCTTGGGCTTGCACAAACAATTCGGAATAGACCTTTTCCAACTTTTCGAGTTGCCGCTTGGTGCTGACAGTTTCTTCGTGAACTGTCAGGGAGCGGGCCGCCGAGATGCGGTCTTTTTCCTGGGTGAGCATAAACTGCTCTTTCAGTGTTTCGAAGCGCGACCTTAAATGCGAGTTCTCGGTTTCGAGGCGATGCACTTTGTCTTCGAATTCGTTGGTGCGTCGAAGCGACACACTAAGGCGCGCCATCAGATCTTCATTTTGATTGATCAGGCTTTCGAGGGTGGCTGACTTTAGGCCACCGGTCGGTAAATCCGAAAAATCGATACCTTTAGGCAATTGATTGGGTAGGGCAATCTTGCGTACTGCAGATTCAAGCGTTTCGGGCACGGCAGGTTGAACGTGGAGATATTTATCCATCATGGAACTCCTTTTTAACTGGGCCGACCGTGGCCTAGTTGCTTAGCCCGAAAAGTACGGATTCAGCACTGTCAGTGTCTCAAAAGAAGTCGCCGTTTGTCAAAAAAGCGGCCCTTCTCGATGAAAGACTGTAGCGCAAGGTGTAAATCTCTCTAGACCTAAGTCAGTTCTGCCGAAACATGAAAAGTATGGCGGCGGAACTCGTTTCACTTACCGAACGTAATCATCTCACCGAGATGCACGACAACTTGAAGCGCAAGCTTCAAGAGGCTCATCGCAAAGATCTGGGCGAGAGGATAAATAGCGTCCGCGCTCCTGTGATGGGCGCAGTGGTCGGTGAAAATTATGATCAAGCGAAAGAGGAGCTTAAGGCCTACGTAGATTACAAAACCGACTACCCCCAATTTCAAGAGCGCGCGAGCCGCTACGTGGATCATTGCTGTGATTTGATTCAGGCGATTCAAATCAAGCGAAACTTCCCGGGTTTGGCTTCACTATCGTTAGCGAAGCAGCAAGAAATTCACGAAAAGGTTCTTGAGCACTTTGAAGAGCTTAAGCAGAATTTAAAACAAATCGAAAAGGTCGAGCGAGAACAGAAGATCAATGACATGCGCTCGACCGTTTGGGTCCTGCGTGCGGCTTGTCAAGTGACGTTGGCCGTCGCGGTCACGGCCTTGTTGATAGATATGCAATCGGGATTGTTTTCGTCGTTTTTCCAATTGACCAACGTGGCTGTCGACGACGCCAGCACTTGGCTGGTTAGTCTCTTCAATTCTTAGATTTCGATGCCTTTGCCTTTTCGTGGATCGCCTGTAAGACGGGTAACATATTTCCACGGGTGACCAATCTTCCGTTGCCGAATACGGTCGGGGTGCCCGGTACATTGGCCAAGGCCCCTTGCTTGGCTTGAGACTTTATTGCGTCAGACGTTTCAGGCTGTTCTATGCAGCGTTGAACGCTTTCCCAATTCAAGCCTGTGGACGAGATTTCATTGGCCAGAAGACCATCAATTTGAGCCGTCGTGGTGAAGTTATTGATGGTTTCTTGTTGAGCAAAAATCAAATCGTGCATTTCCCAGCCTTTGCCATCTTTTTCAGCACAATAAACGGCGCTGGCTAAACGGCAGGAAAGACCCGTGGCTTGCTGGATCTTTTCGTTGCAGGCTCCGTCGAGGGGAAAAGAATAAAACTCGAAGCGCACGTCGGGATGAGCCTTAACGAAAGCATGCAAAGTAAAGCTAGCCCGTTTGCAATGACCGCAGCGAAAGTCGGCAAATTCGGTTAGAACCAGCGTTGCCTGCGAAGTTTCGGCACCAGTGGCCAGCGACGGTTTGGCCACGAAGTCGACTTTGGGTGAGGCTTCCCATTCGCGGGCACTTTCTGCAACTAAGCGGGTCAGTTGCCCACCACCCAGGTTCTGAGAGAATATTTTGTGGGTTAAAAAGGCCAGTACGGGGATGGCCGCGATCGCAAAGAGGATTCCGCGCGATTCACTCCAAAGCACGGGCAGATCTTCTTTTAGGTTCGCGAAGAAAGGTTCGCGCAATAGGCCAAGAACCGAAACAAAGATGAGAATGCTGAAGACATAAAGCGCGATGCAGAAGAGGCAGTAGTTTTGCAGCAGGCTTAGCGAAATTCCGGCCATGACGACCGAGGCGGCCAAGCCAGCCCCCGCCAACAAGACGGTCCAGCGTCGTAAACGTTCGGGATAGTCGCTCCATTCCAACCAGCTGAGCAGAATGAGAACAAAGAGGATCGAGTAGAAGACGGCGCCCCAAGCCGCGAGGGGAATTCCGAAAAGCGCTGAGTAACTCGAGGCGGAGACCGCATCGCAGTCAAATTTTGCGTTCAGGTTGCACAGCGAATCGCCGCTGGCGAATCCGAATTTGAGGGGGTAGTAGTGCAGCGTCAGGTACAGATGCGCGCCGATTGAAAGCACGCATCCCATCAAAGCCAGTTGGATTCTTCTTTTCATAACAATTTCTATTAAATACACTTTTAGTAGAATGATCAATCCCAATGAGTGGTTGCGCACGCGCAAAAACCTGCTTGACGAAGTTCAGTCCCAAGTCCAGGTGCGCCTCGGTCCTATGTCGACCGCATTAAGGAAGTACGCGAAAGACCTGGACGCCGACTTCCGCCGTCCCTGGAGGCCATGTTCCGAAAATGAATTGCGGCAAGTTCTGAATAGTTCGCGGGTCGTTCTGGGCGGTGACTTTCACGCTTATGCACAGTCACAGCGCGCGCACGTTCGAATTTTGCGCGACGTGATCCAGCGTCCGCGCGTAATTTTAGCGCTGGAATGTCTTGCTCAGGGTAAAGAACAGATTGCCGCCGACTTTTTGGCCGGGAAAATATCCGAAGCGCGATTTCTCGAATCCTGTGACTGGGAGAAAAACTGGGGATTTCCATGGGAACACTACCGCCCCTTGTTTGAGCTCGCGCGGGATCGTGGCTTCGAAGTGCGCGGACTGAATCAGCCGCGCATGGGCAGTCTCCTAGCGCGTGATAAGTGGACGGCGCGCAAGATCGCCGCGTTGGCCAAGGCGGATTCCGAAGCCTTGATCTACGTGATCATCGGGGAATGGCACGTGGCCGGGAAACATTTGCCGGCAATCCTTTATCGTTCCTTTAAGGAAGAAGTAGCGGTTCTTTTTCAGGATGTGGAAAAGCTTTATTTTCAGTTGGCCCAGAAGAAGCGCGAAGGTGCGGTCGATTACATGAAGTCTTCGAACAATCGGTTTTGCCTTATGGTTTCTCCGCCCTGGATGAAGTGGCAGAGCTACCTGATGTATTTAGAGCACGCTTACGACCGCGAGCTACAAGAAGAGCTGGCCATCGATTATACGGATCACGTCGCCTCCTTGATCGAATTGCTTGAAAGCGATCTGAAGACGGGCATCAATAAATCTCGCATCCAGGTCTACTGCCCTAGTTCAAAAACCTCGCTCTCGCGTTTGAAGGTCAGTTTGCCGAAGCGCTTCGAGCGCGCTCTGCGCTATCACTTAGAGCACGATTTAAGTTTCTACGTGCCCGAGCGCGAGTGGCTTTATCTTTCCCGCGCGACCATCAATCATGCTTCTTCCTTGGCTGGTCAATTCGTGCATTCCTCTTTCAGCCAGCGGCGAAGAACACTTTGGGATTTGCCCAAAGATTTTTTGCCCCTCGTTTGGGTGGAAGCGGTAGGGTTCTTCTTCAGTAAATGGATTAATCCCAAGCGCAAAGCCGAAACTTTGGAGAGCATCCGCATGCAGTTGAGCGCCCGCAGTCCGAAAGACCATGGACGCCGCGCCCTTTTATTGGCGCTGGATCACCGTTTAAGCGAAGTGGTCTTCGTGCAAACGGGCCGCTTGCGCGCGCGCGGCTACAAGCCTCGCGAACTCGATGCCTACCTTGAGGCCTCCCGAATCGTGGGCAGCATGCTGGGCGAACGGCTATTTCAAAAGGTAAGGTCTGGAACGATCAGTGTGCGGCAACTGATGTCTTTTTTGAAGGTCGATGTCGAGGATAAAAAGTTTGCGAAGTTTTACTGGGACCTAATTCGCCAGATTGAAACCCCCAGGACCCGTGCATGAAGAATTGGTTTTTTCACCAGGAAAACGGCAGCACGCTTGGGCCGATCACATTAGACCAAATCAAGTCGCGGGTCCGCGAGGGCCGTATTCGTCTTTTTGATCTGGTTTACCGCGAAGGCGAGCCCGGCTGGCGCATGGCCCTCGAACATCCCGACTTAAGAAACGAGTTCAAAACATCCACGGTAAAGACCTTAGTCGATCGGCCTTGGGTTTGTTTGCAGCGCAAATCTGAGGCAGGATTTGAGTTTGGAACGTCGGGGCCGTTCAGCACCGACGATATTCGCTTAATGATTCAGGAAGGATTGATTTCGTACAGTGATTACGTTTGGCGGGATGGATTTAGCGAATGGCGGCGCATTGGCTCTCTCGAAGACTTCAATCGTCGGCTAAGTGAGGCAAGGGAGCGCAAGGATCGCCGGGGGACTTCGGGCTCACAGTCACCACTGCCCGATGTGCCCGCGCAAGAGCTAATTAAAAATGTTGTCGAGATGAAGCGCGGAGCTCCGCCTTCCAATCCAGCCGTTCCTCCGCCCGCACCTCCCGAGGCCGCGACCCCGGACTTAACGGCCCCAGGCGCTGTTCCACCTCCGATCGAGAAGCGTAAGAAAAGTAAACTCGTAGATAAAGAGCGCCGAGGCAAGCCCTCGGCCGGTCGACCAATGGAAGAAGCGCCGACCCCCGGGAAGGCTTCGCGGCGGCGAACTACGGCCGCTTGGGTCGATTGGCTAATCGTCGGTGTGCTTGCCGTTGTTTTGTTCGCGGTCGCATTGAACTTGACCCATCATCGGAAGGCTCAAAAAACCGCCGATTTAGAAGCGCCCGCGCCCGCGCCCTCACCCGTGCCACCGACGGCACCTGAGCCCGAGTTCGAGACGGCCTCGGAACCTCCGCCCGAACTGCCCCCCGATTTGGAGCCCATGGCAGAAGTCGAGGAAGAAAAACGCGCGGCGGCCACAAAAAACGAAAATCGGACGCCCACGGAATTGATTTTGAACGTTCAGTCCACGGGTCCAAATCAAGTGAAGATCGAATTGCGCACCGATGCCAGCGGCGAAGAGTATCCGGTTTACGTACAAATCATTGGACTTCCCGGTCAGGTCTCCGACGGTGCTTCTTATTATAAGTTTTTGCGCCTTAGCGCAAAAGGCGATCGCAAGGAAGCGTTGGATCTTTCTGGCATGAGTTTACCGCAAGGTCGATTTATCCTGCGCGCTGAAACGGGAACTTTAAAAAGAGAAGCAAAGCTCAACGTCGGGGTGAACGAAGCCGCTTTCAAACAGACCGTCGTACGCCTGCGTAAAGTCCACGCGCACGCCATCTGGAAGGAGCGGCTTGAACTTTTTCGCTTAAGTCAGTTGTTAGAAAAGCAATTGACCGACGCTTTGGGTGGCCAGAAATTTAGCGGCAAGGGGCTTGAGGCGATCGAGGCAGTGAGGCGTTCTGCGGGCACGAAATACATTCTTTATGATCAATGGTTTGAGATGAGGGAAATCCTGAAGGCGGCTAAAACGGCACCGTCCATGGCGCTCTTGGGCCGGCTTAAACAAGCGCGCGAACGCTTAGCCACTTTCTCGGTTTGGAAATGATTTAGTTCTCATTTTCCAAGGCCGGTGCTAGTGTCGTCCCATGCTTTGCGCGCTAAAAGAAATCCTAAGTCATAGCTACGCCGGTCCTTTAAGCAAAACGTCTGGCGATCTCTTCAAAATGTTTGAAAGCCCTAAGCAGGCGGGCCATGGACACGTTGCTTTGCCGGTTTTTGCTTGGGCGAAAGAACATCGCAAAGCACCCCCAGTCCTCGCTCAAGAAATTGCCGCCCAGCTGTCGGTGATCAAGCCCTTAGGTTTGGAAAAAGTGGAATCGATGAGCGGTTTTGTGAATTTCACGTTTAACCCTCGCTTCGTTCAAGACTTATTAGCGAAAGAGATTCTTGGCCGTCGGGGGCGCGTCGGACACTCCAAAGGTGGACAAGGTAAAAAGTTGGTGATCGACTTTGCATCGCCAAACGTGGCGAAGCCCATGCATGTGGGTCATTTGCGCGCGGCCATCATCGGACAAAGTCTGGTCCACCTAGCTCGCACGCAAGGGTACGATGTTGTGGGATTAAATCATCTCGGTGACTGGGGCGTACAGTTCGGAAAACTCGCATGGGCGTACATGAAGTGGGGGAAAGAGTATCCTTTCGCGGATCAGCCTTTTGATTCACTTTTTAAACTTTACGTCCGCTTTCATGAAGAAGCCGAAAGCAATCCAGAAATCGAAAGTGAAGGGTCCAAGGTCTTCAAAAAGTTAGAAGACGGGGATCAAGAGATCGCCAAACTGTGGAAGATGTTCGTCGACATTTCGCTGACCGACTATCAGCGCATCTGGGATATGCTCGGCATAAAGCATGACCTCGTTCGCGGCGAATCGTTTTACAATGACCGGATGAAGCCGGTGGAAGACGAGCTCACCAAAAAAGGAATGCTTGAAGAAAGCGATGGCGCGATGATCGTGCGCCTGGGTGATGATATGGCGCCCTGTTTGATCCGCAAAGCCGACGGAGCCTCTTTGTACGCGACGCGGGATTTGGCGTCGGCGCTTTACCGAATGAATGAATTGAAGGCCGATTTAAGCTTGTACGTTGTGGGTGTCGACCAAACTTTGCACTTTCGTCAGGTTTTCAAAGTGCTGGGGATGATGGGTTATCCTTGGGTGGATAAAATGCATCATATTGCCTTCGGGATGTACCGTTTTAAGGATGCGAAATTGTCCACTCGCAAGGGCAATACCATTTTCTTGGAAGATGTTTTCACGCGTGCCATCGAGTTGGTTGAAGAAATCATCGCCAAGAAAAACCCGGATTTGGCGAATCCTAAAGAAGTCGCTAAGCAGGTGGGGCTGGGTGCCGTGGTCTTTAACGACTTAGTGAATGACCGGGTGAAAAACGTCGATTTCGATTGGGATCGGGCGCTGGATTTTGAAGGGGACAGTGGCCCCTATGTTCAATATTGCGGTGTGCGCTGCGCGAGCTTAGTGCGCCGTTACGGCAAACCGGTACCCGAAACATTTCATCTCGATCTAACTTCACCAGAAGAGCTCGAGCTCATGCGTTGTTTACTCAACTATCAAGACACTTTAAGAAATTCCTTCGAAAATTTTAAACCGCATATATTGGCCGGCTACCTGATCGAGGTTTGTCATCGTTTCGGCGCCTTTTACACGAAGTGTCGTATCCTGGGTGAAAGTGACGATATCCAGGCGGCGCGCATGACCTTGGTCCAGATGGTTCATGTTATTTTAGAAGAAGGTTTGCAGACTCTGAGTATAGAGCTTCCTGAAGCCATGTAAGGTCCTGTTTCCCCTCAATTTTTAATTCCGGAATACCGTTAAGACTCTAGCGGTATGAAGGTAACGACATTTCTCTCTTTCATTTTGGTGCTGACTTTAGGGTGGATGCAATTCTATGCCGCCGTTCGCGAGCGCTTCAACGGAGTGCAAGAATTAAGGACCCAAGCGGAGTTGGTCAAAAAGCAAAACGAACGGCGTGAGCTCGATGTCGCTTTAGATCGCGAGCAGTTCTTAGAGTTTCGGCAAAGCGTGGCCACCTTGATGCCTGAGGCCTTAAAAGAAAAGGGATTGGGCGAAGAGGGTTATCCCTTTAGGTCCTTGGCCAGCACCATCACACGCTCAGAAGTCATGGAAGTGAAGAAGACAATCGCTAAGACACTGTTTGAGCGCGGCAAAAGTTATTTCCGAGGTCGGGAATACGCGAAAGCGATCAAGACTTTCAAGCAAGTGATTGACCGCTTTGGATTCTCCACCCAAGTGGCTGAAGCCTACTTTTTGATGGCCGAATCCCAGTTTCAAGAGAACGAACTTGAGGAATGTACGACCACGATTCAGCAAATGGTAGAACTCTTCCCGCAACATGAATTGACCGGCTTTTCTCTGATTCGCTTAGGGCGTATCTACGAAATTCAAAATCGCAATGAAGAAGCCATCGACATCTACCGCACAGTCATGCGCTCCTATCCCCAGAGGGATGTGGCCTCTCAGGCCAAGGCGTCGATGAGAGGTCTGGATCAATGAGCCCCGCGCGCTCAATGCTGATCTTGACTCTCTTTTTTCTAGACGTGCGGGTCCGCGCCGACAATAAATCCGAAGTGGACTGTTGGGGTAAGGAAATTCCCTGCGCCATTCAGGCGTTCGGGCGTAAACGTGAATTGAAGGCTGGCGATGATTTGACTTTAGTTTTAGCCGACGGAGCGCTCGTGCAACAGCGCGACCGCATGACCGTCCAGTTGATCGACGGGCGCTTTTACGTGGAGGTCAAAAAGCCCATCGTATTCAATACCCCCTATGCCACCTTGACCTGCGTGAACGAATGTAAAGCACTGATCGACCGCAAGGAAAAAGAGATTTCTGTAAAGGCCCTCGAAGGGGAGTGGAACTTGCGACGTTTAGGTGACCGCCGAAGCTACACTCTGGCAGCCGGCTTCCATTTGACGGTCGGCGAGGTTGAAACCAACGGACTCGCATATATGGAGTTTCCGCAAAGTCTTGTTTGGGCATCTACGATTCTTGAATGGTCCAAGATGTATCCGAAGTCTGTCGAACTTTTTAAATCCGATGCGACTCGTTTTCGTAGCAACTGGAAAGAGGCGGTCGAAAGCGCCGCCGCTGTTCACGAAAAGGTCGCTGCGCGCGCCGTCGCCAGCCATGAGGAAGGTCTAGCTCAAGAGCGGGCGCGACGTAAGGCCGTGGAAAAGGAAGAAGCTGGCCTCCGCGAGCTCTTCCGCAAGAAAAACGGTATCGACCCTTGACCAGTCCTTAGGCGTCCCTCGCCTTAATTCTCACCGTTATATGCTAAGCTTGAAGTACGTAGCAGGAGGATATGCCTATGTCTTCAGTGGGAAGCAAAGACGGTTCCAGTCGCCAAGATGAAGTTGTTCGCCGAAATCGCGAAGACTATCAGAACAATGAAAGCGAAATGGTAAAGAAGCACAAGGCCGAGCTTCGGCGCATTTCCGAACAGCACTATCAGGAAATTGAAAATCTGAAAAACTCGCATCAAGAGCAGATGCAGTCGATGCAAAAGCAATCGCACGATACAATTTCGAAGCGCGACCACAAGTACCAAAAGTCGATGGAAGAAATTCGTGGGATGCATCTTAACCAGCTCAAAGCGACGGCCGAGGAAAATGCCAAACGGGAAGAAACACTTCGTCGTGCCACCTCCGGCGACCAGAACCAGCAAAAGACTCAAAGCGACGCGCGCTTTGAAAAGTTGAACGAGGATTATCGAAACACTCTTGTAAAGACCGAAGAAGCGCACCAGTCATCCACTAAACAAGGTCGCGAAGCGCAGGCCAAAGCCATCGCCGAAAATCGCGAAAAACTCGAGCTTGCGTTCCAAAAGAAAAACGACGCCATTCTTGATGAGCGTAATGAAAAGGTCAAGGGCCTGCAAAATCAGCTTGGCACTTACCGCGAGAACGCCGAAGGCCGAATCAAGGATCAAGAAGTGCGGCACATGAAAGACAGAAACCGCGACTCACAAAATCTAATGCGCGCGGTAGGTAAAGAGCGCCAAGGTGGTGTCGACAATGCACAAATCTTACGCGAAGGCTTTAGCGACGGGTTAGAAACTCAGAAAGAGCGCTATGAGAAAGCCATGAACCGGCAGCGACAGGCGCTTCAAATGAGCTCAGAAAATTTTGAGACTAAGGTCAACCAACGTTTAGATGGCCAAGTGGACCGGCTGGAGCAGGAGAACCAAGATTTGAAGGAAGCAAAAACGCGCGATGGGATCTTGCTTAAACACCAGACCAAACGTGAGATCGCCAACATCCGTGATTCCTTTGGCAAAAGTGTCGAGAACGCCATGGAACAGCGAAACGAGGCCATCCGCGGCAACAATAGCCGAAGTGCCAAGGATATTTCCGACGTGCGCGACGAATTGGGAAAGCAGTTGACCGACAACAGTCGCTTCTACCTGAGGCGCATGGAAGAGCAAAACCGCATCCAGCGCATGGCCTATGACAATCTAGTGGGAGATTTCGATGGCCGGATCGAGTCGACGAATATGAACACGGATCAAAGAGTAAAAACGATTCACGAAAAGACGGAAGAAGAAAAGCAGCGGTTGATTCAGATGCAGACCGAAAGTCACTCGGCTTCCCAAATGCAAATGCGCGAACAGGTGCGCGAGGCCCGTGGTCTGGTAGAAAAAGAAAAAGAACTCGCCGTAAGGACTATGCAGGACCAAATGCGCAAACAAGAATTGCAGCATGCGGACCGCATGAACCAAGTGGTGAGCAAATACGAAAAGCAGGTTCAAACTCTTAAGGATCAGGTCCTAAGAGAGCGAAAGATCGGCCAAGAAAATATCAAGCGCACGGTAGACGAGCTGCAGCGTGCACATAAGTTAAGCCTGGATCAACTGGACAACAAGAACCGCGAGCAAGTGCGCAAGATGAGCACCCTACAAAGCGAAGAAATCCGCTCGGTGAACAAAAGGCATGAAGAAAAACTGGACCATGTCCTTGCCGAAGTGAAGAAGACTTAGGCATGATAAAGTATGATTTCCGAACGCCGAGTTAAAATCGTTGCTACCATTGGGCCGTCCACCAACTCCAAGGACGGCTTGGAAAAAGCTATCCTCTCAGGGATGAATGTCGCGCGCTTGAATTTCTCTCACGGCACTCACGAAATGCATGCCGAAGTGATCGAAAATGTGCGCGAGATCGCGCGCAAGTGGAACGCTCCGGTTTCAATCCTACAGGATCTTCAAGGTCCGAAAATCCGCTGCGGAAAATTCGAGGGCGGCTCCGTGCGTTTAGCCGACGGCGAAAAAGTAACCATCACCAACGAAGACATCTTGGGTAAGGCCGGTTTGATTCCCACGGACTTCAAAGCGCTGCCTACGACGGTGAGCGAAGGCCAGCGCATTTTGTTTGATGACGGCTTGATCGACCTAAAGGTTCTTTCGACCGACGGCAAAAAGTTAATCGAATGTGAAGTGATCTACGGTGGTTTGCTGAAAGATCGCAAAGGTATGAATGTGCCGGGCGCGAACTTACCTATTGATGCTATGACCGAAAAGGACCTGCGCGATCTTCAATTCGGGCTTGAAAAAAATGTCGATTACGTTGCTTTAAGTTTTGTGCGCCAAGGTAGCGATATCGTGAAGTTGCGTGAACTGGTCAATGCGACCAGGCCCGCCACTCGCATTATTGCCAAGATTGAAATGGTTGAAGCCTTAGACAATTTGGAAGAGATCATCAGTTTAAGCGACGCGATCATGGTCGCCCGTGGCGACTTGGCCATCGAGGTCGGGCAAAGCCAATTGCCCGGAATTCAAAAACGCATTATTCGCCTTTGCAATATGATGAATAAACCAGTGATCACCGCCACGCAGATGCTGGATTCCATGGTTGAAAACCCCAGGCCCACGCGCGCCGAAATCACCGATGTCGCGAACGCGGTCATCGATGGCTCGGACGCGCTGATGCTTTCGGCTGAAAGCGCCAGCGGCAAATACCCATTTAAGTGCATCAAGACCATGCACGAGATCATTTGCGAAGTGCAGAAATCTTCGGATTTGTACTGGGATATTTCCTTAGAAGACGATGTCCTAGATGTTCCCGATGCGATTGCCGCTTCGGCCGCCTTGACGGCGTTAAAGGTCAAAGCCAAAGCGTTGGTTTGCCTGACCACCAGCGGGAAGACCGCAACGCTGATTGCCGGTTCTAGGCCCGCGTGCCCGATCTTGGCCATCACCCATCAGATCGATCCCTTGAATCGGCTGGAATTGGTGTGGGGGATTCAGACCTTCAAAATTAAGCCCTATCACACCAGTGAAGAAGCCCTGACCCAGATCGAAGAATTGCTTTTGAAAATTGGCATCGCTGAAAAGGGCGACAAAGTTGTCATCACCATGGGCACTCCCGTGCGGCAAAACGCAAAGACCAATAATATTCGTGTTTATACGGTGACCAGGGATCGCATCCAAGTTAGGGACGACGAACTCCCGTTAAGGTGCCGCAGAGACATTGAATCTTTGAACAAGGGATTTTAGCGGTAGTGTTGGTCAAAATTCATCCCCTTGCGACGGTAGGCCGAGCAAGCTCGACATATCACCCAGCATGGCGAATATGAATTTGATGATAAAGAAAGTTAGGCTGTTAAGGATTAGAATGAGCAGCACCTTTAAGAGATCGGTTGTTTCTTTGTTCGAGTTTTCCCAGAACTTGTACGCATGTTGAAGAGAAAAGTAATTGAAGACAACCGGAACGAGGACTGGTGCGCCTAGTGCGAAAAGGATCGCTTTTTTAAAATGGTTCACTCTCTCGGCCGGCTTCACCAGCATCATATCCTTAGCTAAAACATCTTCGATCATTTTTTTAGCCTTGGCGAAATCATCCTC
>JBEIHA010000008.1:0-23550 GCA_040381635.1 Pseudobdellovibrionaceae bacterium | reverse complement strand
CTTTACGGAAGATCCTTAACCCAGACGAACTCGTTGACTTGTCCAGTCAACCTACTTAGCTTATTCGCATGGCCGGCGGAAAAGAAAATCGAAAATCCCGTAATCTTTTGGTCCGGCCTAAGGCACAGCTCAAACTGTGTTTGTTACTCAGCGCGGGTTTCACGATCATCTTGGGCCTGATCGTTTTTGTGATGCAGAATTTCAGCCAGTACCTTAATACCCTGCTCTCAACAAATCAGATCGACACGCAGACGGTTATCCTTATCACCAGCCACTTGTACTATTACCTGAAACTGACGGCAGGGATCGCAGGTGTGTTTGCGGTACTTGGTTTAGCGATCGGTTTATGGCTAACCCATCGCATTTTCGGTCCGGTGATTCAGATCAGCCAGCATATCTCAAAACTGATCGCGGGTGATTACACTTCTCGCATTCATCTTCGCAGTGGAGACGAATTGAAAGATTTGGCGGCAAGTCTGAATGTTCTGGCCGAAAAGCTCAGTCAGGAATCAAAAGATTCTCGCCCGCCAGCACCCGGTAGTTGATCCGCACATTATTGGCTTTAGCCAACTGGTTCATTGAAAGCCCGTACTTCTTTGAAACCTCGTACAAGGTCTCGCCACGTTTCACCACGTGGCGTTTCATTTTATTTTTGCCTGCCTGCGCGGCCACGCGCGAAGTGCGCGGGAGTTCCCTGGTCACGCTCTTCGCTTTTGCTGAATTCGATTTAAACGACGCCAAGGCGATCGACTGCCGGTTCTTAGCGGAAGCGCTGGCCGGCTGAGGAGCCTCCGGGCGCACGCGAAGTTTTTGACCTTTACGGATCACGCTGCGGTTCGACAGATTGTTCAGCTTCAATAATTCCGGCATAGATATGTTGTAGCGACGAGAGATCGTGGTGAGATTGTCACCACGGCGCACGACGTGGAAGGTCTTTTCACGCTTTTCTACGGCCAAGACGGCACTGCCCCCGGAAGGCTTGCGGACTTCATCATCGTCACCACTGACAAACTTTATGCCGTCCCCGCCCTGATCGGGAACTTTGAGCGATCGGCCCACGCGTAACATTGTCCTATTCGAGATATCGTTGATGCGACGCAATTGTGAAACCGTGGTCTTGTGTTTCCGCGCAATGGTCGAGAGATTTTCTCCGCGACGAACTTTGTAATAGAAGTACTCGGCTTGCAAAACTTTGGGCTGAGCGGTGACGCTCATCGACAACGCGGCCAAAGCGTCGCTCGCGCGGCCGACCGGTATACGAACGACCGTTTCGTTTCCACGCGCAATCGGCACGAAGTCAGTGCGAAATTTTGGATTCAGCAACTTCATCTCTTCCACATCAACGTTCAAGTTGGTAGCCAGCTTGGTCAGACTGATCGGGCTTTGCAGGGCAACGGTGTCGTAAGACAGCGGGTCTTGATACTCAATTTCAGAGAAACCATATTTCGCCGGGTCTTTCGCAATCATCGTCGCGGCAATAAACTTCGGAACGTAATTGCGAGTTTCCGCAGGGAGCGCCCGACGGGTTTTCATCAGGGTCCAAAAGTCATTTGTGCGATATTTCGCTACGACACGCTTCACTCGGCCTTCGCCGACATTGTACGAGGCCATGGCAAGGTGCCAATCACCTAACAAGTTATGTAACGCTTTGAAGTACTCGGCCGCGGCGCGCGTCGAAAGCACGGGATCGCGACGTTCATCGGTAAAGGTGTCGATCTGCATCCCGAAGCGTTTCCCCGTGCTGCGGATAAACTGCCAGTACCCCACCGCGTTCGCTTTGGAATGAGCACGCGGACTAAAACCAGACTCGATCAAGGCAATGTAAACGAGCTCTTCCGGAAGACCATTTTCGCGCAAAACGTTTTTCATCATCGGTAGGTAGCGGCTCGAGCGGGAGAGATAGGTTTCCATGTGTTTGCGTCCACGCCCTTGAAAATAGCGAACCCAAATATCCACGTATTCGTTTTGATCGAGCTTGATTTCGCCGTAGGCACTTCGGTAAGGCCGTTCGATGTTTTTCTCGACGTCTTCTGAGGACACTTCGTTTTCGTAGATACGTGTCTTCGAAGCTTCTTTCATCGCTTCGCCTTCCACGTTCGGATCGGCGTTGTGGCGTTTCGTGCTTGAACACGCGGTCACAAAAATAAGGCCGGGCACAAGTAGTGCCCTAAGGGTCAAATGCATCTCACGTTCTCCCACCTGTAAAGTCTTTATAGTTTAACCTAGATCAGGGCTTTGCGTCCACCCAGATTGGCTCAGAAAGAGACACTTTGGACCCATCAAGAAGCTTATAGATCATCCAATTGCGCAGGATCGCTTTGACGTAAAAACTGGTTTCATCCCACGGCATTTCGTCCATCCAGACCTCGACCTCAGGCGCCGATGTCCTGGAGTTCTCCAACGGACCAAAGTCCCTGCGCGACGACAACCAGCGACGCATGCGGCCTTGGCCCGTATTGTACGCCGCCAACGCCAACGGAACATTGCCGTTGAATGTTTTCGTAAGTCGCGCCAGATAAATGGAACCCAATTTAATATTCACCTCGGGATCGATAAGAGATTCCACCCCGTAATCTTTCAATCTGTGGTCTCTCGCCAGTTCTGCCGCAGTGGTCGGTAACAGTTGCATCAAGCCCACGGCGTTGGCCGGACTCTTCACGTCGTAACGAAAAGAGCTTTCTTGTCGAATGACCGAGAAAATCCATTCCGGGGCAATGCCCGTGCTTTTTGCCTCTCGCGAAACCGACGGAAGATATTCATCAGGAAAAATAATTTTCAGCACGGGCGCTTGAAGCAAGTTGGGATCGTTCTCGAAAACCTGATTCATAACTTGCATCGCCAAATCATAGCGAAAAGTCGCAGCCCAATATTTGGCGCGCACCAAGCGTTCTTCGTTCGACTGGGGATCTGGTAAGGAATCGAGTTCTCTTTCGGCCTCTTTAAACCATCCAGCCTTAAGCAAGATAAGAAAACGCTCCCAAGCCAGACGCTCGCTTTCTAGCAAGCGCATTTCAGCTTTTACGTTGACCACTTTGTTGCCCAGCTGAAGGACCCCACCGTTAAGCTCGGCCTTGGCGCGTAAACCGTAATAAGAAATCGGATATTTCGTGATTAGATTCCGCGCCGTGACTTCAGCCCGAACAGGGTCTACTTTTTGTTGTGTACGCCATTGCCAATACAAAGCCCGGTATTCGAAATCGCGACCGGCACTCAAAGCCAAAAGTCGCTCAAAAAAAGCCGCCGCCTGGGGATATCGCTTGAGGCGGTATTCTAAAAGCCCTAAGCGGAAATTGCCTTCCGCAGCTTCGATGGTGCCGGCATGAAGCCTTAACAACTTTTCGAAAAGCTCGCGCGCGTCGCTATATTCACCGCTGGCCACGGCAGCTTCACCAGCCAGCAAAAGTACTTTCGTTGCGTCCGGATGACCATTGAGCTTTTCGTAGCTCTGCTCAGCCAGATTCAAAGCGTCGATGTAATTCCCCCGAGCAAAAGCATTGTTCGCCCAGCGGGCGACACGACCGCCATCGGCTTTGCCCATCTCTTTGACCATGCTCTCGCGCACGTGCCGGAACTTTTCGTCCGTGCGGCTAGACAAGCTAAGATAAATTTCGAGCACGCGGTCCGAGGCCTCACCCGCGCGTTTGCCACCAGGAAATTTCTGAATCAACTGCACGCCGTCTTCGAGAGCTGAAACGTAATCTTGACTTTCGTAAGCGCGTATCATCCGAGAGTAAATTTCTTTTTCATCGTCGCTCAGACCTAAATCATCGCTGGCTACTACATCTGACTGCTTTTCCACCGGAGTGCTCTTTTTTCCCAGCAACGAAGAGCGGATAGATTCCAAGCGAGAGCGCAGCTCGGCGTTCTCCCGTTCATCGAGACTTCGAACTAGAAAGTCTTGGGCGGCGGCCAAGTTTTGCTCTATGAACGCGAGCTCCCCCGCAAAGCGAAAGGCGCCGGCGCGCTCGTCCGTGCTCAACCAACTTTTGATCTGATGAAGACGGTCCAAGGTCTTCCACGCCGCCTTTCGGTCACCTTTCAACTGCGCTTCGCTCAAAACCAAAAGTCCTTGCACGTAAGCTTTGCGTAACTCTCCCACCGAAGGGCCGAACAAAAGCCAGCGCGGTTGGGCTTCGATCAAAGCCAACGCTTGTTGCAGCGGACCCACCAAAACCTTTCCCACCTTGTCCCGCATCATCGCGCATTGCACCTGATTCACGGCAATCCACGGTCCTAGACTTTTCCCCAATTTGTATGCTTGCTCAATATTGGTTAGACATTTCAATCGGTCCGACTTTGCTTGGGCGCGCTTGGCCTCGACCATCAATTCGATCAGCCGTCCACCCTTGACCTTAGTTTTTCCGTCAAACATCCAGCGCGGAGCTTCGATATTTTGGTTGAGCGACACAGAAACCACGGTCACGTTCGCAGCCTTCGCACAAAGCGGAAATAGCGCGGCGAAAAATATGAAAGACTTCTTCATCAAAACCTCATTGATTAGACTTCGGCGAGTTGAATCGCTCGGTTCATAACCCGTTCGAACTCATTGCTCAGCGCTTCCAGTTTAGACTTTTCGCTCATGTCTCCGACCAAAGCTTCGGGAGCAAAACTTAGGGCTTCACATTGCGTCAGCAGTTTTTCGATCGGTTCCGAAAGCTCATTGCGCAGGGAAGGTGGCGTTTTTTCGAGCAAAAGCGATAATTCCAGGTTGGCCGCGCCCTGTTCGGACACCTGACCTAAAATATAATAAGCGGCGTTCGTCATTTCCACGCCGACGCGACGAAACTCTTTCGCCGCGATCAATTCGCGAATCTTCTTTGATCGACGACCTAGAATCAAGACGAGAGATACCCTCTTGGGTTTTCGGCGCAGACGTCGCCAACCGAAAAATGTTAGAAACAAAGTGGTGATCAGATAAACGATGGCGGTAACGATACCCATCGCTAAAGGATCCGAATGGTGAGTTTCTAGATCGGTCGCCAGGTCCGGAAGCCTGGGCCCAGTCTCTTTGGTCGGCGAAGCGCTTGCCGAAGCGGGCAATCCAGGTGCGCTCGCGCTTCCCGAGACCGCGATACTCAAAGGTTGCGAGCTTACGGTTGTGAACTTTTTCGTTTCAGGATCAAAAACTGCGATGCTCAACGGCGGAATTTCGAATGTCCCAGGCTCGCGCGGGATCAGAAGGACTTCGAACTCCTTGAAGCTGGTCCCGTCTTTCATAAACTTCGCCTGCGATTTTTGATCATAGAGCTCGAAAGTGGGCGGCAATTCAAGCTTGGGCAGTTCAATCAACTTCGCATTCCCCTGGCCTTCGACGCGTACGCGCAAAGTGACGGGCTGATTTGTCACGCCCGTTGACGGTTCAAAGTTGGCGCTAAGGCGAAAACGCCCTACCGCGCCGGTGAAGTTCGAGGGACGTCCGTCTACGGGAATCTCGGCGACGTCGATGGAAATTTCGCGGCTTGCCTTGGTGAATTGATAGGGGCGACCGAATCCAAAATTGGTCGGCGTTAAGACGGTACACTTCGCCTTATACTGATCAATTTTCGCCGCTCCCGCCTTAATCGGAAAGAGCGCGTAGGAGACCAACAGCGCCCGCTGGTAGGGAATGCCGTTGATCACCACCTGCTCGAAGTTCAAGCGGGTGGCCATTTCCAGCTCTTCTTTCCAGAAACCTTTCAGATCAGGATACTTCAGAGTATCGATGTCGCGAATTTGTCCACGCGTGTAAAGATAGAAACTGGTGGTCATTTGTTCACCGGCGTAAACCTTGGTCTTGTCAGTCTCGGCTTGGATAAAGAAAGCCTCGTTGGGATTTACCGGCGGCCCTTGCTGAGGAACATTGCGCATACCAGGGAAATTGCGCTGCAGGATCTGGTTAAATAGTTCCTCTTCTTCGTCCAGCATTCCGCCTAAGGGATCAGGTCGATTTCCACGCCCGGCCTGCTGGTTTGGATTGGCGCGATTGTTACTGACAACGATGGCGATCGGTTTGGTTGGATAAGCTTTGCCATCGACGTTGATAGGAATCGAAGGAATTTGCGTTTGTCCCGGTTTTAAAACCGCCATCATATAGTTGAACGTGCGCGCTTGCTGAGTGACGAAGCGACCATTGGTAAAACTCGATCGGGTTTCCACCCCGGTGGATGTATTGATCAGTTCGAAACCTGGAATATTTGGCAAACCGGGATCGTCGACATTTACGCTTTCTTCCGCGCTGATCGAAATGGTCAGATTAATGACGTCGCCCACGCCCACTTGGTTTCGGTCTACGGTGGCCGTGACCTCTACACCCTTGGTGTCTTGCGCGTGAAGTTCGAAGCTCATCAACGGCAGCAACAGAAATAAAATTCTCGTCAAGCTTAACACTTCTTTTACCAATCCTTTTCGGGCTGGGCCTGCTTGGCGCCTTTGTCATTTTCGTCGGCGCGGATGCCTTGCTCCTGGTTCTTAATTTCGTCCAGAATTTTCTTTACGTCCTGCGGGCTAAGCTCTTTGCTGCTGAACGGTTTGGGCTGAGGCTTTTCCTTTTTCGGTGGCGTCTTTTGGTCCTCTTGCTCGCCTTCACCTTTTCCTTTTTGATCTTTGGGATCTTGGCTTTGCTCGCCGTCGCCCTCGCCTTCGCCGCCGCCCTGCCACAGCAATTCGATATTCGTCTTTACTTCAACCGAGTCGGGATCCATCTCGAGAGCCAATTGATAGGTGTCCAAGGCGAGTTCAATCTTTTTATTCTTCGCCTGAACCCCGGCCAAATTAAACAGAGTTTCGAAGCGGCGCGTGGAATCTTTAGGCAATATCTTAAGAGCCCCGCGATAGGCCTGTTCCGCCTTTTCAAATTCTTCGTTGGCGTCCAAGGCGCGCGCAATATTCAAATGCAATTCAGGATTGAGAGGGTCGTCTTCCAACGCCTTCATAAATTCTTGATAAGACGGAAAATAGGATTTTTCCTCGAATTTCTTTATCCCGTCGCGATTACGTAAATAGGAATTCAGCGTGGCCGCTTGCGCCAAGGAAGCTGAACTTAAGAAAACAAGAAATAAGAATTTAATCCAGCGGCACTTCAAAACGGCCCCTCCAAATTCTTCCGTCCGGCTTGCGCTCACCTAAGAAAAGCTCCAGCAGCGCAAACAGTAAACCAAAAAACAAAAAGATCTGATAGTGCTCTTCGTAGTTGCTCACCTCGAGCGATTCGTACTGGGCTTTTTGCAGCTGATCGATGCTGTCGCGCAGATTCTTGACGGCATCCCCACCGAAACTCACTTGCAAATACTGACCCTTGCCGGCCTCGGCCAAAGATTTCAGAGCGTCACCGGTGAATTTACTGATCACGGGCTGACCTTTGCGGTCCTTCTTGTAACCCACCATCGTGCCGGTTTTGTCGCGCACGGGAATTTGGCCGCCGTTTTCGGTACCAAAACCCAGGGTGTAGATGCGGGCCCCACCTTCCGCGATTTTTTGCGCGGCATCTAGGCCGCCTTTTTCAGTTTCTTCGCCGTCACTGGCCAAGATGATAACCCGGGTGATCTTCGTATCCTGATCACTGTCCACGCCGCCACGATTCAAGGCCTGATTGGCTTCAGTCAAGGCGCGCTTAAAGTCCGTTCCTTGAGTGGCGACGGATTCCGGGGTCAAGGACTCGAGGAACATTTTCAGCGCCGATTTGTCATTGGTCAGCGGCGAAAGCAGAATCGCAGAGCCTGCGAAGGCGACCAACCCCACCTTATCCCCGCCCAAAAGATCAAGGAAGCGCGAGATCTCACGTTTCGCCAATTCCAGGCGCGACGGTCTTGCGTCTTCGGCCAGCATAGAATTGCTGACGTCGATGACGATCATGATCTCTAAACCTTCGCTCTTCGCCTTTTGCTTGCCTTCGCCGGACTGAGGGCGCGCAAGAGCAAACACAAAGAAGAAAAGGGTTACGCATTGAAGTATCAACTTCCATTTGCGTTTGCGCAGGCTTAATGAACGAGTCAGGTATTTGGCAATCGGTCCCGAAATTTGCCCTTGGATCACCTGCGCACGTCGTTGGCCCGTCCACCAAATCAGAAAAACAATCAGCGGGATCAGCCACATCAATTGCAAAGCGGCTGGATCTTCAAAGCGATATTCGAACATCACGGCCCCTTTCTGAACACGGTGGCAGCCATGAAAACCGCGAAAATGTAGACGATGACGGACCACTTCAAATACGGAGGATAAAGCTCGGCATAGCGGGTTAGCTGCGAGGTTTCGATATCGGTTTTCTCGAGCCGGTCGATTTCCTTAAAGATATTTTGCAAGGCATTCCCCGTGGTGGCGCGCCAGTATTTGCCGCCCGTTTCGGAAGCGAATTTCCCTAGCAATTGATCATTCACCGAAGAATGGATGGGACGATAGCGCTTCACTTTGCGTCCAAAGACGTCTTCGACAATCACGGGCAATTGCGCATCACCATCGACGCCCATGCCGATGGAATAAATCTTAAGACCGTAACCCTTCGCTATCTCTAACGCCGTTTCCGGATCGATCGTGCCGGTGTTGTTCTCTCCGTCCGTCATAAAAACGATCACTCGGCTCTTCGCTGTCGAGTCCTTCAAGCGCGCAACACCGTTCGCTAAACCGACTCCGATCGCGGTACCCATTTTAATATTGCGAGCGGGTTGGATGTCGGCGACCGATCGCAACAGCAATGGATAATCTAGCGTCATGGGCACGCGGGTGTAACTTTCGCCGGCGAAGACCACCAGTCCAATTCGGTCCGACACGCGGGCCTTGATAAAATTTGAAATCGTCAATTTCGCCGCTTCCAGGCGGTTTTCCGGTTCCATATCTTCGATCAACATGGAATCCGAAATATCGAAGACGATTACAATGTCTATGCCCTCGACGCTGCGTTTTATTTTGGTGTCGGCCTTTTGCGGACGTGCCAACGCGAAGACGGCCAAAGCTAGCGCCAGCACTTTCAATATCACGGGCAACCAGCTCATTTGCGAGCGGTATCCACGATGCACCTTCAAAAAACCGGTCAAATGGGAAAACTGCACCGTCGCCGTGCGCTTACGGCGCGTGTACCAAATCCAAATTGCTACCGCGAGGACCGGCAGCAAAAGAAAAAAAGCCCAAGGAGAGGCCCACAGCGTCACCGCCGGCCTCCCTTCGCTTCTTTAGCACTTTCAATCCGTTCCGCCGCATCCATGCTCATGCGATGCAGCTGTTCGACGTCGCCAAGCTTCACTGAACTTTGCGCTTTCATCCGCGCGAGCTCACGTAAGGTTTTTTTCAAAGGATCGCCCGCCGCCTCGAATACGTGTCTATGTCTTCGGCGCAAGTCATCGACGATGGCGCGATCTGACCAATCGAGCGTCGGGATTTGAAATTCGCGCAGCACGTAGAGCCGAAATTCACGATTCAGATCATCGGCCGCGGCTTTGATCTCGGTCTCTTCTTTGACCAGGTTCAAGCGTCGGCGCAATTGCCGCGCATCCCGATAGAACTGATGGATCGGCGAGAGCGCCGTAGTATGAAGTGCCAGCTGCGCGAGCATCCGCTGGCGTTGATTGTGACGACGAGCGAAGCGGAACACCACTAGGCCAATCAAAGCTAAGACAAGAGCCACCGTAATTATAATCCACATCGGAAACCCCAAATTCCAGGGACCAAAGGGAGGATACGGCTGCGGCGGCGGATCTTTCTTGAGCACGGTCTTGATTTCCCAAGCGGGCTTTAAAACTTCGAAGCCGTTGGCCCCTTGAACAATGCGCACATATTCCGGGTTATGTTGCCCGGCCTTGTAACCGGTTACGGTCATGATCGCTTCATTGGCCTCGAGTTTATCGGCCTTTAAAATTTGCAGAGTGTAAGTGTCTTCTTTTCGAGCAAACTGAACGCTTAGAGGTCCCTCCGCCCAAGTGACTGGAATATCGCCTTTGCAAGCCATGTTGAACTTCGCACCCACGGTCAATGCGTTCATCTCGGGCGGATTAGGCTCGGTGGATTTATCAAAAGTGCAAGTCCAAACGGGCAAGGCTTCGGTCATCGCTTTGCCCTGCGCTGAAAGAAAGCCAAAAGGGGCATCACCAAATCGCTGTCGGTACGAATGTTGATCTGATCCACTTGGGCCCGTTTCAATTCCCCGGCGCGCTTTGTGTTCATTTGGGTGAGATATTCTTTGTATTCACGTTGAAATACGGGCGACGAGGTGTCCACGCAAACCGTCTCACCGGTTTCTGGATCTTCGAAATCGACCAAGCCCATCGAGGGAATTTCCGCTTCTAACTTATCTTCGAGAACCACGGCCACGGTGTCATGTTTGCGGCTCAAGCGGCGAAGCGCCCCTTCGAAGCCCGTCCCCAGAAAATCACTAATCACAAAGATGTGGGCCTTTTTTTTCAGCGCGCCGTAAAGATGATCAAGGGCGGCGCTGATGTCAGTCCCTTTTGACGCTGGCTTATGGTAGTACAGATCGCGAAGAATTCGCATGGCCTGGCCGCGCCCCTTTTTGGGCGGCACAAACAGTTCAACCTGATCTGAAAACAACAAGAGTCCGACCGAGTCTTTATTACCGGTGGCCGCAAAGCTTAAGAGCGCCGCCACATGGGCCGCCACTTCACCCTTAAAAAACTCTTTACTGCCAAAATCTTGAGAACCGCTGACGTCGACGGCAAGGATCACTGTCATCTCGCGTTCTTCGTCGAATTTTTTGATATAGACCTTGCCGGAGCGGGCCATCAAACCCCAGGCGATCGTGCGCACGTCGTCGCCCGGAACGTATTCGCGAAATTCGGAGAAAGTCATCCCCTGACCCTTAAAGGCCGTGTGGTACTCCCCGAGAAATAAATTATTCACCTTTTTCCGGGTGGCAATCTCGAGGAGCTTAACTTTCTTAAGAAGCTCGGGCGGTAAACTCACAACTCAAGGTACCTCTACATGCCCGAGGATTTCTTTGACTACGGCGTCGGTAGTGATGTTTTCGGCCTCAGCTTCGTAAGTCAGAATCAAACGGTGGCGCAAGACATGATAGGCAATTCCCTTCACGTCGTCGGCCGTCACGTAACCACGTCCGCGAATAAACGCATGCGCTTTTGCCGCGCGGGTCAACGAAATCGTGGCGCGCGGGCTACCACCCACTTTGATCATCGGCGCCATCGATGCCAAACCGTGTTCTTTGGGTTCGCGTGTCGTCATCACAATCTCGACAATGTAGTTTTTTATTTTTTCGTCGACATAAATTTTGTCGGCGGTTTCGCGCGCACGATTGAGATCGGCTTTCTGGATGATCGTTTCAATCTCGGGTTGAGTGTCGACGGACATGCGATTGAGGATTTCGGCTTCCTCGGCTCGCTTGGGATAGTTGACCACCAACTTGAACATAAAACGATCCATCTGCGCTTCGGGCAAGGGATAGGTTCCCTCCTGCTCAAGCGGGTTTTGCGTGGCGAGAACCAAGAAAGGTCGTTCGAGTTTGTAAGTCGTATCCCCGATGGTGACTTGTTTTTCGGCCATCGCTTCGAGCATTGCGGACTGAACTTTGGCAGGTGCGCGGTTCACTTCATCCGCCAAAATAATGTTTGAAAAAATTGGCCCTTGCTTCGGCACGAACTCGCCTGTCTTGGGATTGAAGATCATGGTACCGATCAAGTCGCTCGGCATAAGATCCGGAGTAAACTGAATACGTTGAAAACCTAAGTTGATGGCTTTCGCAACGCTCGAGATGGTTAAGGTCTTGGCCAAGCCCGGAACACCTTCGAGCAAAACATGACCACCGGTCAATAACCCCATCATGATTCCTTCGAGCATTTCTTTTTGCCCGACGACCACTTTCGAAACTTCCTTAAGCATGCGTTCAACGAACACACTTTCTTTTTTTATGGATTCGTTAAGAGCCATTAAATTGAAATCCAAGTTGTAACTCCCGCTGACACGTATTTTTATTAACTGATTGTTCTTTTCGCCGCTTTCCAGTTTAATCTAGTGATTATCGATATGGCGAGGGTAGATTGTTGAAATCCTGGATGAATCCCAAGTGGCGAGCACTCTCGTTCTTAATTTTGATTAATTTATCGTTGCTATGGGCCGCGTGGACCTGGACTGACCGGCAAACGTGGCTGTGGATTATGCCAATTGCGCTCAGCATTAATTTTCTTCTTTTGACCTACGACCAGCTGTTGTCTTTTAGCCGACTCGAAAGCCAGCCCCTGGTGGGGCAAGACGCCTGGGGATTATTAAGAACGGTTCATCGCCTCTGCCAGAAACTCGAGATGCCCGAACCGCAAATTTATTTGGTCGCGCATCCGTCAGCGCAGGTCTTTGCTTACGCCCGCGGCCGCAAATCTACGCGCCTCTTTATCACCGAAGGCGCCGAGAAGTTGCTTAGGCCCCAGGAATTGGAAGCCGTTCTCACCTTTCAGTTGCTATCGATTGAACGCAATCTGTCCGTTCTTAACTATTGGATCGGCGCCTTGCTCGATCTGATATTTCGCTTGGGTAAAATAATTGAACGCGCCTTTGCTTTCGTCTTCGGCTGGGCCCCGCCCCTCGGCGTAGGGTTCGTCATCCCGGTGGCTTGGTTTCTTCATTTTTTCTTAACAAGCAAAAGCGATTATCGCAAACTGGATAAAAGGACGGCCACGCTGATCGACAACCCCGAAGATCTGGCGCGCGCTCTTTGGAAAATGGAATCCTACGCGCGCACACAGCCGTGGCGGGACTCTTGGGTGTTCGCGCACATGTGTATGGTCAGCCCGCTTGATCCCGGAAGCCTGCAAGGTCTAATGCGCGTGCAGCCGCCCATGAAAAGGCGCATCAAAGATCTGCTCGGCCGCTACCCTCTTTAAGTTCTTAATAGAAATTCACTTGCCTCATGATTCGCCCGAATGCAGATTCTTAGGTCGCGGAGGTCCAAAAAATGTCCAAAAACGCGTCGGCGGATTCCTTGCCTTGTTCATTTTCAACTCTTGTTTTGTCCATGGCGTCCAGTGCCGTGCTTGCGATGGGGCTGGATAAAAATCCCCAAACGGGCCAGTTTGAGAAAGACATGGACGTGGCCCGCTTCAACATCGACATGCTGAACCTGTTGCGCGAAAAAACCAAAAACAATCTTGATAAAGAAGAGCAGCAGTTCCTCGACAGTGTCGTCAGTGATTTACAAATGAAATTCGTTTATGTTCAAAACGGGTCCGCGAAAGCTTAAGTTAACGCGAGCCCTTGGGAGTACGGACTATGAAAAACATCATTGCCTTAGTTTTGGCCTCGACGGCAGGTTTTTTTATTTACGCGCAAAGTGCTCCGCCCATGGCAATCCCGACGTTTCCCAAACTCAAAGACTCGGATCCTTTGCCGGCTGGTCTTTTTATCAACTTGGCTAAGGCCGTGAATCCCGCCGTGGTGAATATCTTTACTACGTACCTACCCCGCGGCCGCAGTGGCTCGCGCGGCATGCCGCAAAGTGACCCGAACCGCGACCCCTTCTTTGATCTGTTCGAACAATTTATGGGTCCAGGCCCCTATGGTCCGCAGTCGCCGCAGCAGTCCCTGGGAACAGGCTTTATTATTCGCGAAGACGGCTTAATCGTGACGAACAATCACGTGGTGGACCGCGCCGATGTGATTAAAGTCCAACTCGAAGAGCGCTCCAAAGAATCCTTCGATGCCAAAGTGATTGGCAAAGACGCGCGCACGGATATCGCGCTGATCAAAGTCGAAACCAAACGCAAACTTCCGTTCTTAAAAATGGGCGAAAGCTCAAAGGTGGAAGTTGGTGAGTGGGTTGCGGCGTTCGGGAACCCTTACGGCTACGGGCATTCGATGACCAAAGGAATAATCTCGGCCGTAGGCCGCGAAATCGACGAGCTGAACTTATTTCCATTTATGCAAACCGACGCCTCGATCAATCCCGGCAATTCAGGCGGCCCTTTGGTCAACACACAAGGTTTAGTCATCGGCGTCAACGCGGCCATCGATGCCCGGGCCCAAGGAATCGGCTTTGTGATCCCGATCGACAACGTCAAAAGCATCTTACCGCAATTGGAAAAAGATGGATCGATCCAGCGCGGGTTTATGGGTGTGCAACTTGAAGACTTAGATCAGGAACAAGCGCAGTCTCTCGGCGTAAAAGATTCGGCGGGCGCCTTTGTGATGTTGGTCATGCCGGGCTTTGCCGCGGACAAAGCGGGGCTTGAACCCTACGATTTGATCGTCGAATTTGACGGTAAAAAAATCGCTTCGGCTCGCGATTTGACCAAAGCAGCGGCGGCGACTTCGGTAGGCAGCAATGTCAGCGTAAAAGTGATCCGCAACGGGAAGCCCCGCACCCTATCGCTGACCATGGGTAGCAATTCCGAAGTGAAGACGGCCCGTCGCACCACTAAAGACTCAAAGAAGGTCGAGGCAATTAAGGCACCCTACAACTTAGGTTTCGCGATCGCCGATTACTCCAACGAATTGGGCGAAGAATTTTCTTTGCCCCGAATGCGGCAGCCTCGCCCCGTCATCATGGCGGTCGAGGGTAACTCGGAAGCTGCGCGCTCGGGACTAGCTCCGGGTGACGTAATTCTAGATGTGAATCGCACCGAAGTGGCTCGAGCACGCGATGTGATTAAGAATTTGCGAAAAGGGACCATAAATATCCTTCGCATTTTGAAACAGGACCGTGTGGTCTTGGTCTCACTCCGAGCCAACTGAGTACAAGGCGCCACAGGACCAAAGTGGTGCCAATGTCGCCAAACCCCCTCTGTTGGCTGGTGTTCACCTTTCCCAAAATCAGGGATATGCCGATACGGAACCATGGGCGAGTCGGCAGTCAAAAACTATTCAGAAGAGGAATACCTAGCGGTTCCGGTGTCTTCACTGCTTCACCGCAAAGCGTCTCTATCGGATTTATTTATTCGATTAGGGACCGACCGAATGATCAAAGTCGCGCACAAAGGCGGTTCAATAGATGTTGAACGCATTGAACGCTTCGGCGAAAAAAATGTCCAGTATCTGTACGTTCACCGCACTGAATTCGCCGGTATCGTTTCGGATCTGGTGCGCGGCGCTGAACACTTGAGCGGTCTTAGCCAAGTTCCGAACGACCTGAAGCTCGTGAAGTTCTTTAATATTGCGGAAAGTGTTTACTCGGAACTTTTGAACTTGCCGATCTCAGATGAATCCTTGGGACGCGCCATCCGTCTTTCCACCGAAATTTCGACCTCGCTGCGCGAGAAGCCAGATTTCGCCAAGCTGGTCAAAGGCGTGGTCAGCATGGGTGATGAATTTTCGCGCCACTCTTTGGGTGCGGTGGTGATGTCCAACTTGTTGGTGACTCAATTGGATTGGTCGTCGCCAAAACTATTGGCCCCGATCACCATGGGCGCATTCTTTCACGACATTGGCTTAAAGGAATTGCCCGAATCCCTTTGGTTTAAGAAACGTTTAGAAATGACCAAGGATGAATCGATGGTTTGGGAAAGTCACCCCGCTTTGGGCGTGCAGATGTTGAACTCCATCAGCTTTATTACGCCCGACGTTCTAAGAATCGTGCAAGAACATCACGAAGTCTCGAACGGCACTGGTTTCCCAGGAAAGTTGCGCTTGGACCGAATCTTCCCGATGGCAAAAGTGGTTTCGTTCGGAAACATGTTAGCGCACGAAATGTTTGATCCCACTCCCGGCCAAACCTTTTCGCTGGACCGGATCTCGCAAAAGATCGAGCACGTTTACGGCGCTATGTTCGGCGCTGACCTGGCCCGCGCCGCGCGCCGGATTTTCAAAAAAGATGATAAGTAGAATTCGTGAAGACAAAATCTGTTCCCCGCGCCCATTCGCGATGTAACAAGTTTTTGTTAGGGATAAATCCCGCCCCGGCCTTTTGCCCCTGTTTGTGTAAAAGCCCGATACTTTTCGCACTTAAGCCCAGATAGTGCCCGGCGACTCCCGCGTAGCCCTTTTCAATCGATAAAGAAATCTTCGATTTCAAATTTAACTCGCCGACCAAAAGCCAAGCGAAGCTCGGCAACTGGGGATGAACCCTGACGAGAGACGGATCGATCACTAACAAATGATAATCGCTGACCGGGTTCAACCCCTTAAGGTCAGTCACCAATCGATCAATTTGGGCCATCGACATCGGCACCTTGATTTCGATCATAAAGTGCAGCCCCTTTAACGCAAGAACATCCATCAGTATGGGGATTTTTCCGGTAACCGATTTTAGCTCTTGCATGGTCATACTTTTGAGAACGCCGGGGTGCTTAAAGATCCGCGTGAGCGTTTCGTCATGGTGGACCACCGGAACACCGTCGCGGGTGAAATGAACGTCAAATTCAATCCCGTCCGCACCCAAGGCTTGAGCTTTTTCGAAAGCTGGCAAGGTGTTCTCCAAGCAATCGCTAGGGCCCCACGCGCCCCGGTGCGCGATGATGCGCGGACGATGGCCTTCGGATGGCTGTGGATAGCGGCGCAGTCCACAAACGATATCGGCGCTCTTTTCGGTGAATCTCAAAAGCTGTTCAATCATTGGACGGCAAGATAGCAAGTGTCGAGTTTTGAGACAAAGGCTTCGTTAATTTGGCATAATTTGGCTTAATTCTTTAGTCGAGTCCTGGACTTGCCGTTAATCTGTATAGACACGTGAATGCAGCTTTTGATTTCATCTGGAGGTTTCCGTCATGAAGATCACCGAGGTCAAAGTTTTTCCCGTGAACGAGGAACGACTGAAAGCTTATGTAACCATCACGATTGATGACGCTTTTGTGGTGCGCGATTTAAAAATCATCAAGGGTAATGAAGGTCTGTTCGTAGCCATGCCGTCCAAGAAGCGCAAAGACGGACAATTCAAAGACATCGCCCACCCACTCAACCAAGAAACCCGCACCGAAATCGAAAACGCCGTCTTCGACGCCTACGAAAAAGAAGTCCAAGCCATGGGCGCCAACCTAGGCGACATCAACCGCGAAGGCAGTGACTGAGGCGCGCCGTACCCTAGCGTGTAGAATAATTTCATCCCCCATCACGGAATATAAGGCACGTTGAAGCCGCGCCTCTGCACCGGCGGCGCGCCCGAGTACAAATCATAATTCAATGCCCAACCCAGTTTATTCTCCATCAACGCAAAAACGGAGCGTCTAGCTAACGCGAGCTTGGCGCCATCGACGACTTTCTCTTCCAGTTGGGCATCCAGATCACTGAATCGCCATTGCCGGATCATGCGGTCCAAAGGTTCGTTCCCATCTACCAAAGAAGCCGACCGCCACTTGTACGAGCCTGCGGTTACAAACGTCAAAAGATCCGCCGACTGATCCAGCCGCGAATGCGTAATTCCGCCCGAGGCCCGCTGTAGTTGTTTACTTAAAACCGTCGATCCCGAAACATAGTACAAACGAACGCCTGCGCTAGCGTAGTTCGACGTCAGAATATGGGCATCGATCCCCTTCGATCGCCAAACAATCGAACCATTAAGCGTGGTCGGAGTACCAATCACCGTACCGGCCAAAGTGTCGATCACGGCCATTTTGTCTTTGGTGGCGACCATCACTTGATTGGGCTGCCCACGCACGGGCGCTAGCCAGTTGATGTCGGTCAGACCAGTGGCGATCGGCGTGCCAGTCAAAGTCCAAACGCCCGTGCTGAGAACTGCGTCCAAATCGACCTTCACGATGGACCCGTCACTTAAAGCCAAAATCAAACGGCCCCCATCGTCGATGTCCCCAGCCGCAATCGTACGATTGCCGCCAAGGTCCGCACCCACTTTACCAGCCTGGAGCACGGATCCCGCCGCATTCACCTTCAATATCCCCACCGACATCAGTGAATCATAAACCACCAACAAGCCCAGTGAGGGCCGGAAGGCCGCGGAGATAGGCGTACCCACGAAGCGAATTGGATTGTGGTTAGGCCGACCCAAACGGTCATAAAATGAAATATGTTTAGTCGTGAAATCGATCACGTAATTGCCAGCTAAATTATAAAGCACGTTGTGCGGAATCCCAGGATTCAAGACCGGAAGGCTGCGTTCGATGTTCATATTGTCCAGGTTGAACTGATGAATGCGGCTCACCGTTTGGTCGTAGACGACAATCTGGTTGATGTCGTTACCCGCATCATCATTTAAGGACGACATGTCTTCGAGCTTGGTGCCGATCAGATTTTTATCGTTATTCGGATTATAATAATGGCCGTCACAGGCAGAGAGCAGCAGTGATGCAGCAGTGAGAATCAGAACTTTAGAAAGCATAAGACACCCCTAGGTATTGAGAGAGAACATTTTTTTCGTAATTCACATTCACGTTGTCATACTTGTACGGATGCATTTCGTACGAAACGCCGGCGTAACCCCAGAAGCTCCAGATCAGCGGCAGATAATAGTTAAGAGCCGCGCTGCCGCCCCAAGTTTTGGTGGAATACTTCAAATCGAAGGATTGCGAAAGTTTCAAATCCGCGTTTACGTAATCGGCCATCACCTGAAGCACAAAGTGCGATTGGCCCAAAAAGGTTTCGGGATCGCCAAAGGGAAATATTCGATAACCCAGACCGACGCTGTAGATATTGACGTTTTCTTCGACGGTCACCGCCCCATCAAGAACCTTTTTGTCGTTGCGTTGAAGGCGGTAGCCTGCGCCCAGAATAAAATTGCCGAGAGCGTAATGCGCCGTCAATTGAGATTGCGCAAACTTATCACTCGCGAAAGTGCCCTTGGGCTTTTCAGTCATTTTGGCGGTACCAAAATTCATACCCAGCCAAAATCGCTTCCAGCTTTGCGAGCGATTCAAACGCGATTGATAGCTATTGATTTCGCGCGGATACTTGGATTGTAGAACGGCCGCACTGGCCCCCATGGCATTCAGCAAACGTCGCCCGCCTTCATCACCATCGAACGGCCCGACCTTACCCTCGTCATCCATGGGCTTTCCGTTTAAGGAAGTCAGGTGCAACATTTCGTGGGTGAGTAAAAAGACGCGCTCGAATTGCTTCAGTTCCAAAAAGCGCTTGAGATTGATCGTGATCTCGCGCTTTTCACGGTTGGTCACGGCATCGACCGCGCGAGTTTCCCCGCGGTCGGCCACGCGGATCGATTCATTGGTCCAGCGGAAACTAACGGCATTGGAGCTATTCACTAATCGTAAAATTTCCGGCGCCTGCTCAGCCAAAGCCTCGCCACAAAATTCACGCTCTTTATCGTTGAGGGACCGCAAAGGTTCGCACACCGAGCGGTTCTGATAGGTGCCCGAGCAGCTACAGAATTCGACTTCGACGTCGTCTTTGCGTTTTTCAATTGCCCGGAAAGCCTCTGCGATTTGTTTTTTGGTGACCGAAAGCTCGACATCACCGGCGCCGCCGCCGTTACCGACGAAAGTGTTAGCAAACGACACCGACGGCAGAGTTAAAAAGAAACACATCCATAATTTCATTCGAGCTTCCCTCCTACAGGACTCAAATTGATGATCAATTGGTAAAGCCGATGGCCCGGTTTATCCGGATTCTTGGCTGCAAAATCTTTGAGTTTTTCGGCAAATTCTTGGATCAAAGCGTTTAGTTCTTGGTAACGCTCCTCATCCAAAGCGATGATCAGCGTGTTCGCTAAGCGTTCGTTCGGGGGAAAAAGATCAAGAGCGATTTTCGCGAGGCTTAAAGCACCTTTATGGAACTGCCGGATCTTGCGGCTTGGCACTTGCGGTTCGCTGGTCGCCAAATTCGTGTCCAGCACCAATTTCCCATCCAAAGTTTTGCGCAAGTACCCTTCGCGCAATAAAAACTGAACGGCTTTGTTGATGCGCTTCGCGGGCACGACGGTCATCAATTGTTTTTCGATCAGGCTGGGATCTTTCTGTACGGCCGGCAGATTGAAAAAATCTTTGACGTAAACGTTGATCCAGTCGGACAGCAGACCTAAGCCAACCTCTTTGCGACTGCCGGGCTGATTCACGGCGGAGGAGGCGTCGCCCTCGATAAAGTCTTTGTCTTCGAGCTGGCCGACCCATTTTCTAAAATAAATTTTTTCGGAAACGTTAAGATTCAAGAGTTTCGAAAACTCTTCCGCACGGTCCAAGGTCAACGTGCGCTTGCCTTGAATCACCAGCGACACCAGGGCCGGCGAAATTTTGCGCAAGCGTTTCACCGATTGAAAGACGCTGAAGCCCGCTTCGGTCTCCTTTCGGAAGCGGATCATGTCCTTCACGAATTCCGCGGGGCTGTCATATTGACTGATCAATGGGCGCTGCATGGTTGTCCTTTTACGAATCTGAACTGCCTCAGATTCATCGCCAGACTAAACGCAAAATTGAAGTATAACAATAGCTTGCGCTGATTTTGATTTCACTTTGTAAAAATACGGCGAATGTAAAACGAATATATAGAGGCCCCCTTCGCGAGGCCCTCCCTACTGCATTTTAGCGGGTTCTAGTGGGGAGATTGGCTTAAGGACTTTTTCAAACTTTCGACTTCTTCTTTGAAATCAGGCTCCGACATTAGTCGGTCACAGATCTCGAAACCCAGCTTCTGACCGGCTTTCACGTCCGACGGGTGATGAAGGCCAATCACCACGCGCAGATCGCCGAGTTCCTGGCCGAAGGCTTTCAAGTCCTCGGCCTTCACCGGGAAGACTTCGGATAGCACACAGCTGATGGCGCTGGAGATCGCCGCGTGCGACGACGGATAAGCCTTGGCGCCCATGGCTTTGTCGGCGCAGGGTTTGATGCGGGCGTCGGCGTCGTAGGGCCGCAAACGCTCGAATTTGTCTTTGTGATAGCCGGACACACGTTCGGTGAACGACTGCAGCTGATTCATCAACGGGGTGACCAGGGCCATTTCTTCGGGATCCAAAAGTTCGGTTTTAAAGAGTGTCTTAAACTCCGGCCACTTCATCCGCCGCCCCTGCCGACACTGCTCGGGTGAGCGCTCTTCTTGCCACTTCAATAGAACTTCGAAATCTTTTTTGTACTCCGCCGATCCTTCCACCGGAAAATCCGCCAATTCAAATTCCATGGAGCCTATCCCCCGCCAGCCCGTCGAGGGAGCAGCGAAAAGGAAGGAGGGAGCCAACAACGCCAAAAGCAGTGTAGTTTTCATCAGAACTGCTTCTCAAGAAGGCTAAGCACCGTCAATCGGCCCAGCATCGACTGAAATTTATCACCAGCAACGCACGGCACCGCTCATGGCCCACCTCAGCCCAAACCCGCAAAATCACTTGCCTTGAGGTGCAGATTATTGGAAATCTCATGGTTCGTTCACAGTTCTGTTATTCCAAGTTGGGGTGTCGGCAAGCTGGTAAGCCTTCAGATTTTGATTCTGACATTCGCAGGTTCGAGTCCTGCCACCCCATCCAATTTATTCCTAACCTTCCGAAACTAAGGACTCGAAGCGAGAACGCGTACCCGAGTCACACGCGAAGCGTGTGATCGTAGCGTCAGCGCACGACGCGCTGACGAGCGTTCGAGCCGAAAGCGTGCAGGACGCACGCCCCCGCTGGGAACACGAGGACTTGCGATTACCTGCCACCCATCCAATTTCCAAAAGTACAGTATCCGGAATACCGCCAACAGTATCTCGGATACCGAGATAACTCATCCCACAACTCTTCTCAAAGCAGTCTCACTGACAAACTGAAATACTCCACTCGTCGCATAGTAAAGCACCAGTGCGGAAGGCATTGCCGCCATGAAAACAAAATTTACCGCCGGCAAAAGCTTCGTCAACAATGCCGCATGAGGCTTCCCAGGAGCAGATGAGGGCATATTGTTTCTAAGCTGGAAATATGTCGTTAGCGCAACCAGAAGAGGTAAGACATAAAATGCATCTGGAGTCGCCAAGCTCGAAATCCAGATAAATGGTACCTCTGTCAAATTGCGAGCAGAAGAAATAGCCTGATACATTCCCAGGAAGATTGGGATCTGAACCAGATTCAAGATCAACATCGCCCATGTCCTTATGCCCTTCCGCTTCTTTAGCTCGCGAATCTCCTTGAAGGCGCTCAACGGATCGTCGCTGAGGTCGACATTGAGCTTGTCGACTTCGGGCTGAACATTCTGCAACCGTCGCAGCTGAATGAAACTAAAGGTCTGAATAGGAAAAAGAATAATTCGAATAGCAAGCGCGATAGCGATGATCGCAAGTCCCCAGTCAGAAAAAATAAGATGAAAATACGAAAGGCATTCCACAAAAAAAAGTTTAAAAATATCCACGAAATTCTCCATGAAAAAAAAATTGAAATGATTGGTGTAAGCGACTTTGGAGCGTGGAGGAATTAAATCAACAAAGGATCATTAATCTGCATAAACTGATGACGGTCGAAAATTCGTTTAACCGTATCCCGAAATTCTACGAACTGACTCACCACAAGCCTTAGAGCTGCCTTAAAGACAGATCGAAAGGCTTCAAAGGCGAGAGACCAAAACTGAATACCGTCCGGCGCAATATAGCCACCGAATGAAAGCGCAATGTTGCTTAACGCTGCCCAGAAAACTTGCAAAAGTATGTTAAACAACATGATCGACACAGAGTCCACAATGGAATCTCCACCTACGTCTGTCAAGGTCGCTTATCTAGATTGCGGGCGCGGCCCCGGAGATCCGTTTTCGGTACCCTGAGGTCCGAGCTACCAGACAGTACCCCGTCCAATTTTCCTACGGAAAATTGGACGAGAATAGAAAATCGATAATCGAAATTAAGCCACTCGCCCTTTATCGTCGGGACCTTCCATCATAACTTTCAGTTGTCCGCCGCAAGCCTCAACAATTTTCCTTAAAGTTTGAATCTCATAGCGATCATACTCGGCATTTTCATACCTGCTGATAGCGGATGCCGTCGTACCTACCCGTTTTGCCACTTGAACCTGAGTAAGCCCAGCCTGCAGTCGAAGACGAACCAATTGCTCGCCGATGGACAGTTTCTCAAACTCTTCCAAAAAACCTTTGCGGAATTTGGGATTCTTGAGCTTCTCATCAACCCAGCTTTTAGTTTTCACGGATTTTCTCATCGCTTATTCCTTTCAAAAAAATCGCCTCTAATAATTTCTGCCCGCATAATTTCGCCTTTCGGCGTCTTGTCGCTTTTCTTGGAAAAACCGTGAGTTAAAATCACACGCTTTCCAACGAAAAAGAAACAAAGCATTCGTCCTTGGTCCGCTTTAAATTCAAATAACTGATTTGTTCCACTTAAATGCTTGAACTTCTGCTCGTTGAAAATCTTGCCGGCATCCCCCAGCATCACAAATAATGCAGCGAACTTTTGCTGCATTTTAGGCGATTGCTTTTCAAGCCAGTCTTCAGCCGGACATGCACCGCCCGCAGCCACATAGAACTCAATTCTGAATATCTCGCCCTCAAAGGCTAACTTGGATGAATTCATAACCTGAGAACCATATTAGCGTATATGCTAATATAAATCAAGACCGTTAATAAGCAGAAAGTCGAGAATAACGGCTTCATAGAAGTTATTGGTTTCGGATGGCAGGACGTCTCCCAATTGATTTACCTGTGTTCAACATAAGCGAGCGTCGACCCCTGCGCTACTTCTGCCCATATAGGGACTTACTACTTTTGCGCGGGGCTATGGGTGCAGTTCTCAGGCTGCACATCGTGGCGTTTCGCTCGGCGCTTCTGG
>JBEIHA010000007.1:0-23897 GCA_040381635.1 Pseudobdellovibrionaceae bacterium | reverse complement strand
GCAAGGCCTTCGTCGATATCAATCTACGTGGCCGTGACGACGAAGAGATTAAAAATCGATCTTTCAACGCACGGAAAAGTTCCGCATCCATCAATTGAGGCTTCACCCGAAACTCGCAAATGATCGGCCCCGCACCGTCGTCCCTCAAATAACGAATGATTCCGTTTTCAGTATCAACGCGTGGACTCTTCTTCGAGATATTCTCGACAGTCAAATCATCCTTTGTGGTGAATCAAAACCATTTATGCCGTTGAGCCTTCGGTTCACGCCAAAAATCTGAATCACGTCCTTGGTGATGAGTGGAGTTACGCGAGTGCTTTTGGGGTGGAGAAGAAGAAGAACTTATTGCAACGGAGGCGCCAACCGCCTGTGCGATCCCGGCCGCTAGGTGATCGTTTGGGAAAACACTTGATCGAGCAAATCTGCCCGGTTAACAAGCACGTCGCTGACGCTCCGATGGCTCCGTTTCATGCGGCCGGGCACTTATCCACATTTGATCCACTGAAATTAGAAAGATCCCCAAAGTGATCCAACTTGTTGCAAGTGCTCCGTAAAAAGCGGCCCAACCCGTTGCCAACCCCGAACTTTCACCACAAAATCAACAAAGCGACCCTATGGGTCCTCTTCTACCCCAAGCCAGAAGGTTCGAGTTAAATGGACAAGTATTTGTTAACGACTTTAATTTTATTTTTTTGGAATTTTGCCGTTCCCAACCCTCAAGAATTCTCAAGGCTTGGCTATAGGATCTGTTTTTGGATTCTGAGTACGATGATGGTGTTCTTTCTTTTATATCTGGACTTAAAAGGTTTAATTTTTTGGGTTTTGGCAATTTCGTTCATCGTGCTGATATCTTTGACCAAACCATTTTTGGTTTATCTTGCGTTGGTAGGATATGGTATTGCAGAAGCCGTGTTTTGGCCGCCACTGAGATTTTTAATAAGATTTCGAGAAATTCGCCTTATCAAAGCACAACCGATTCAGGCGTCAGACGCCGTACAAATTGTTCTAGCAGAACCAGAAGTTCAGGCGGCTGCAGAAAAATTTCGTGCAGACTTTCCGCTGGGCCAGTCCAATATTCCTATTATCAATTCGGAAGGCGTCTCGATGTTGATTGATAATGTCGCGTTTGTAAAAGACCAACCACCCCCCGGAAGTTTGTGCTGGAGAATTCCGATCTACCTATCTAACGAAAGGGATGTGAACGGATGGTTAAACTCGAGCGTCTATTTTGTGAACGCTAAAACCGGTCATATTAGAAGACCGCAATAATGACTAAAAGCGGACAGTGAGGGCATTAGGTCTTCATGATCTTTGTCCAAAGGCATGTTGTCCCCGTTGGTGTGGAGTCAGTTAGATGAAAACAGTTCTGATAGTTTTTTTATGTCTGGTTGTTTTGACGCTATTTTTTTTGATTTACTTGGTGGCTCGGGTTAGCGGTCTTCTTGACAACTGGCGATTGAAACATTTTTACGTTCCCCTTTTTTTCAAAAACAGTAGAACCCAGTATTACAAACGTAAAGTGTTCGGCGGAATTTATTTTGTGCCCAATAGAAGACGTGGAGATGGATGGAACAACGCATTCTCCATTCTTAGAGTGACGGGTGCCGACGAAAAGAGCTTCAGGGTTCACTACTGCGAAGAGAAAATTGACGGCATCTTGTTTTTGGACGATCCAAAATCGTTTGAGTTTGGCGTCGATGACTCAAATTCATTTTGGATGCACATGAAACTTCCCTTTCACATACCAGATGAACCTATTTCTTATGTACTGGATGGTGAATCATGGTACCCAACATTCGTTACAAAAAAAGGTGTCTACAAAGGTTCCGCTTTTGAATCCTATGCGAAAAGTTCGATCCCTGTAAGTTAGATGCGGAAGTTTAGAAAAGTGTTTACATGAAGTTCTCCCAGGTAAACTGATCAAGTTGATAAGAAAAACTCGACGAATGGAGGGGTTCCCCCTCGGTTCGCCGAGCTTAAAATGTTTTTATCTGGAAGCTTGGCTCGCTCTAGGCTCAGCAAAGGGATTTTGAGAAATGGTGGAGTATTTCCACAAAGCTCTAGATCAAAAAACCATCAAAGGACTTCGCCAAATCATGGCGAGGTGGTATTAACTCTGCCGAGCCGCCAAGCTTAAACCCTTTCGGGACCATCTATCCATTAACACTGACGAATTCTTTTTCAAATGGCCCAACCCCGCTTAAAACCGGAGAAACCCCTTCAGAGCGCTGAAAAGCGGCCCGCCTGACCACGAGTTCGGCATCCCCTTCAATTAAACGCCATCTAAAGGCCAGCTTAGGCTGGCGCACGACTTGCTCTGAATTCCTTTGAACGAAAAATTACCAAAGGAATTCCCATGGCGCTTCATTTACGCTCGGCCCTTCTGCTTGCAATTATCCCTTCAGTTATCGGTACGACGGCTTCGGCCTTCCCGGTAGTGCCCATGAATCCTTTAAGTCAAAATACGCGCGCTTTTAGCGATCAAGATATTGAAAGTCTTGTGCAAAATGGTGAGGCCGAGATCGTTAGCGACGGCTCTGACCTGATTGGACAGGTTTCCGACGATGGATTCGAACTCCAAGACCTAATTCATCGCGTGAACCAACAAAGCTTCGAGGACTCGGCGGTGCAGATCACCGTAAACAAACAACATCAAACCATGCTTTTCAGCTGGCTGGATGCGGCCGGACGCCGGCAGTCTTTCGAGACTTTGATTTCCACCGCCGGCGGAGTTCTAAAAATCCCCGACGGCAAAATGAATCGTCGCCCCTATTGCGCAACAACGCCCGATTACGATACCTTCTTCCCACGCGTGCGCGATGGCCAAGACATCATGGTCAACCCACACCACGATTCGGGAACGTTCGATGCAACTCTACCTTGGGCCTTCCGATTGACGGGCGGAATTTTCTTTCATCAAACACCGGCTCCACGCTACGAAAAGCAATTGGGACAAGCCATGTCGGGCGGATGTATTCGCGTCCCCGCTCGGTACGCTAAGTTTGTATGGCAAACTATCCGCGCCCATGGTGGGGCTTACGTTCGCGTCAATGGTCCTGAACAAAACCCCGGTCAACTCGAGCACTGCCGAAAGAATCTCTTGCCTGGCGCCGTAGCGCGCTGGGCAGCTAAAAATGGGCAGGCGCAGGCGCAGGTACCCTCACAGACTCCGGCTCGACCTCAGTACCAGTACCAAGCGCCCGCACCGGCTCCGGCTCCGGCTCCCAAAACTTTCTTCGGTTTCCCGTCACTTTTCTAACAAAAAAAGCTCTCCACCGGAGAGCTTTTTCATAACGCTTAGAGCTGCAGAAAAGGCTCCGAGACCTTTTAGTAACGATAGTGGTCAGGTTTAAACGGACCCGCTTGGTCGAGGCCTAAATACTTCGATTGTTTGTCGGACAGCTTCGTTAGGTTCACGCCGATTTTTTCCAGGTGAAGGGCCGCGACTTTTTCGTCGAGCTCTTTGGGCAAACGGTAAACGCCGATGTCTTGGTACTTGTTGCGGTTGCTCCAAAGCTCGATCTGCGCGAGAACCTGATTCGTAAACGAAAAAGACATAACGAACGACGGATGCCCGGTCGCGCAACCCAAATTCACCAAACGGCCTTTGGCCAAAACGATGATTTCGCGACCGTCTTTGAACGTGTGGATATCCACCTGGGGCTTTACTTCGCGCGCCTGCGTGTTTTTGTTTAGCCACGCCATATCGATTTCGATGTCGAAGTGGCCGATGTTGCAAACGATCGCACCGCTCTTCATCTTTTTGAAATGCTTTTCGGTGATGATGTCCGTGCATCCTGTGGCCGTGACGAAGATGTCGGCTTCTTCAACCGCTTGTTCCATCGTGACGACTTCAAAACCTTCCATCGCGGCCTGCAGCGCGCAGATCGGGTCGATCTCTGTTACCAAAACGCGAGCCCCGTAAGACTTCATCGAAAGGGCCGAACCTTTGCCCACATCGCCGTAACCGGCGACGACGATCTTTTTACCGGCCAACATCACGTCGGTGGCGCGCTTGATTCCGTCGGCCAAGCTTTCGCGGCAGCCGTACAAGTTATCAAACTTAGTCTTGGTGACCGAGTCATTGATGTTGATCGCCGGGCACTGAAGTTTGCCGGCTTCGAAAAGCTTCACAAGATTGTGAACGCCCGTGGTTGTTTCTTCCGAAATGCCCACGATTTTCTTCATCTGTTTAGCGAAGCGCGGCTGGTGCATCATATTGGTCAAATCGCCGCCGTCATCCAAGATCATGTCGAAACCGTCGGCTCCCCAACCGGTGATCGTTTGCTCGATGCACCACTCGGCCTCGGCTTCGGTTTCACCTTTCCAAGCGAAAACAGGAATGCCCGCGGCAGCCATAGCTACGGCGGCATGATCTTGAGTCGAAAAGATATTGCAAGACGACCAGCGGATCTTCGCCCCCAATTCGACCAGAGTTTCGATCAACACGGCCGTTTGAATCGTCATGTGCAGACACCCTGAGATTTTGACGTTCTTCAAAGGTTTCGATTTGCCGAATTCTTTGCGCAAGGACATCAGACCCGGCATTTCGGATTCTGCGATTTTGATTTCCTCACGGCCCCAGCGCGCCATTTCGATAAACACTTTAGGATCGTTCATCGCTTCTTTGCAGACTTTGTAATCGACTTTAGCGGTTCCCGCCATCTTGTTGCCGCTAACCATCGTCGCAGCTTTCTTGGGATTGGATTTCATGGCTTGAACGGACTTATTTTTCGTGGCTTTCATCTTCGAAACCTCGCGCATATTTTTATACCTCATGAATGTTTAGAGGGAGCATAGCGATCCTCCCCGATCAAAGCAACTGCAGGATTAAGTTAAGACGGATCGATACGGCGTAAAAGGGCCGGGAGAGGGCCTAGTCAGGCAATGTCATGATTTCGAAGCCCGAATCGGTGATCAGCACCGTGTGTTCGAACTGCGCCGAAAGGCTGCGATCCATGGTGTGGTAATACTTGATGTCCGAGCCGGGAATATCGAATTCGTCGATGGCCGCATCGGTTTCGTTGATCATTGGCTCGACCGTAATGCAGGACCAGGGCATCAAGCGGGGACCGCGGCCCTTTTTGCCGTAGGACGGCACAAACGGATCGTCGTGGAAGATCTTGCCGATCCCGTGGCCGCCGATTTCGCGCACCACATGATAGCCACGCTTAGTGACGAATTTATTGATCGCAAAGCCAATGTCGCCGGTCGTGGCGAAGGGACGGACCTCTTCGATACCCTTCCACATGGCTTTTTCGGCGGCGTCGGTGATGTCCTTGGCCATTTGCGACACCTCACCCACAAAAAAGGTACGCGAGGTGTCGCCGTAAAATCCATCCAGTATACAAGTGACGTCGATATTAATGATGTCCCCGTTTTTTAAGGGTGTGTCATCGGGCACCCCGTGGCAAATCAACGAATTGACCGAAGTGCACACCGACTTCGGAAAACCGTGATAGCCCAGCGGCGCCGGAATCGCGCCTGCCGAAAGGGTAAGGTCATGAACGATTTTATTGATTTCATTGGTCGTCACACCCGCCCGGGCCCACTTCCCCGCTTCTTCAAGCGTGCGTGCGGCCAAACGACCGGCGGCACGCATTTTAGGAATTTCGTCAGGCTTCAACGGGTTCGGCATTATTAACAACTAACAGAAGAGGGAGGACGAAGGCAACTTTAGCTTCATTCACTGGCTAGAGGTCGAATCGGCTGTAAAAACGGATATTTCTTAAAATCGGAATCGAGAGTGTAAATCCGCTTTACGTTGTGTTGCTTAAGACAAATCGCGATCCGGGCATCAAAAATTTCATTGCCTTTGAGTCCCGGGATAAGCTTTTCAACTTCAGTAAGAGATTTCCACCAATTTACGTCTTCGTCCAGTACCCGAATGTTGTAACTCTCGAGAAGCTCAGAAAGCGTATGGACCGCTTTGCCAAGTTTAACGGGTGACTTAAAAACTTTGGGATGAGTCAAAAGCCGCAAAATCTCACCCACATTGGTTGGAGTGGTGCAAACATCGTCGGAGAGATTTGCCATTCCACGCATGACTTCTTCGTGCAACGAAGAAGAGGAGACCATCATGCCAACAAGAATATTTGTATCAAGTGCGGTCATCGTCTAGGGCCTCCATCCAATCCTTACGAGTCGTCAGATCCACCTTTTCCGCGCCTAAGTCCAAGGGCTTGAACTTCTTGGTGGTTTGGCCCTTTTTCTGACGCCAAACTTCGCGACCTAATGCGGCCCATTGACTCACGATTTCGCTGATCGAGCGACCACTCTTGCTGGCCTCTTTTTTGGCTTCCTCAAAGACTCTGTCGTCAAGAATAAGGCTAGTTTTCATATGCCCTCCATATTCAAAGGTACTGAATATATATTCACATGTCCACTGAATTGCGGTTGTGTCTCAAAAAGCGTAGGTTGCCGCGCCGGCGCGGTTGGAAATCTGTTTAAACAGAGTTTGCCAAGTTGCGAACTCGCGTTCAGTGACCTCATCCTGAGCTGTTGCGAGCCCGCATCCCCATACCCCTAGCCATTTTCGAAAAGAATTTTGACTAAAAAAGGCAAGGAGGTGAGGGACGCCTTCGGCCCCGCCCAGCTCATTGAGAAGGGGTTTAAACTAAGTCTAGACCCCGGTTTTAACGGTGTTTACGGGCCTTGGTCTTCTTCAGAAGCTTCACGCGCACCATTTTGCGGGTGGACCTCGAAGTCGCGGCATTGGCCGCCTTGCCGCGCCCTAAGGTGCTTAAGATCTGGGCCGAGTCGGCCTCGTTTTTGGCGATGACATTTTCGAGATCAAGGCCCCAAGCTTGCGATGAGAGAATAAGCATTCCGGCTAAGAACCAACCCAACCCTTTGCCACTCGAGACTGTGCTCATCGCCACTCCGATATTGCGCTTGGGACCCTGACCTCGTGAGTTCCCCTTTAGCAAAGACAGTGCCTCGAGCGTAAGTGGTTAATTGCTCTCGAGGATTGGGTGTTTTTGCTTGCGTGCTCAATCGGGAGCGCGCCATTTTCGTTCGACAATCCTGTAAGGCGTACAATGGAATTTCAGAGGGAAAACCGGGACTTGCGAGGATGTAGTTTTTCGGCACGCTAGTCATTTTGGCGCTGACGACCGGGCTAACTCAAGGAAAAATACAGAATCATCGAAGTAACCACAAGCACTGCGCCCGAAATCACCACATAACTTCGAAGTCCAGGATCAGGTAGCTTCATGCAAATCACAGGATTGAGTCCTACCGAAAGCACCACGGCAACAAGTGCGGCGCCCATCAAAAAAAAAATCGACGGCGATGCAGCCATCGACGGCACAGGGAAAATACGTATAGATCGGGATCTTTCCGAGTCTAATTAAAATCGGTAGAGTTGCGGATCCTAACAGACTTGAAGCAATCGAAGCCACTGGAAGCAAAACGGCGTGACGTTTTTCCTGCCACGTACCTTCTTTGATCGCTTTCTTAGTCTTATTTAAATACAAATTCACGCACGCACAAGCCAACGCGCCACTAAAAAATAAAGCAAAAATAGTCGCGAGCAGAACGAACAACATTGAGATTCGCCGCCTATTTCAAAGAAATACTTTGGATCAACTTCTCGACTCGCTCTTCAGCTCCCGAACTCTTGTCATATGTCGGGGTCATCAGTACAAGGCCCGAAAGCTTTCCCGACTCAAAATAATAGCTGGTGACTAAGCTCTTGGTCTCGGCCATGGCCTCGGCCTCGCTATTGAAAGGTCCGTGAGCCACTGTGGTTTTCTGCACATTCCAAGAACCAAGCTTAAGCTTCTCTTCCGCGATAATGGGCAATTGCCGTTGGTCCGTGTGTGGCAGCTTAAAATCAAAGCGCACAATCTTCGCTTTAGTCTTTTCATCCAAGAGCTGCCAGCGATCCCCGCGCGACCGATCGATTTCAAGAATCCATGGCTCTTCAGCTTCAAAAGTGAACGCAGGAACAGTGCCCTTCCCGATGGGCAAGCTTAACTTCTTGGCAAAGGACACCTGCGGTAAAAGAACAAACAGCAGTGGTAAAACAATTCTCATGCAACTCTCCTCAAGTACTGATCCCTATCTTGTTCAGTTAAAGAATATGCTTACGATGGTTTGTTTAAGGTAAAACAAAACCGCCACACCCACGCTCACCACTGGACCTGCCAACGAAAGGGCCTGCGCATTTCCCTCAAGACCAACCACTCTTTTCGGAAAAAACATCTTCGAAATCCGGTAATCCAGCGTGCAGTAGATCATTATGAAAATCGGAAAGACCAAAAGCCATACTCCGAGTGATTGAAAAAAACCGATCCAAGAGGGTTCCCAAACGTACTCAGCGCAAGTCCAAGATGCAATGGATACGATGATGAGTGCGAACAAGTGACCTCCCAGCTCCATGTCGTAGGAGCAATTAATTGCAGAAAGCGTGCCCTCTGGGGATCAAGGCTTCGAAGCGCCGACTTTACAGCAATCGCAGTTTCGAAGTGAAGCTGGCGAGTAAGGCCGTGGAAAGAATAAGCCAAACCAGAGTTTCGATATTTAGAAACGCCATCGGCATTGGCTCAGAAACTGAAAAAAACCCCCGGGATTAACCGAGGGTCTATAGATGCACGCCTTACTGTCCAGCGCCCTTGCCCTGAACCAGCAACTTTCTAGTTAGATTGCGGGGTGAAGTTGCAATAGATCTCGAACACTCCGTCACCCAACTTAGTTTTCGCGTGGACAATGCGGCCACTGCGCAACTCAGTTTCAAGACTGAGCACTAGCCCATTCTCGATCCCGTCTTCATCCAATGTGTTCACGGAAAGCGTGAATGAATTGCGAGGCGAGTAATAAGTGCCGGAAATTTTGAGGTCTCCGATCTGCGAAGCACCGACATATTCGCGGTTCCTGTTGCGAACATTGATTAGTTCAAAACCCGCAACACTAGGCGAGGCCTGCGAACAAATAACCTTGCCACCAACGATTTGATTATCCTGTGCCGAGCTAAAAGCCGAGAACAGAGCAACTACACCAATAACGAATACTTTCATAAACCCTCCCACGAAATTTTTTACGAATATAGAGGTGGAAGGCGATTTTGCCAAGTTTTTATAGGCACAACCGGAACGCGGCGTCTTAACTGCCCGACGTGTGATGCCGATTATGTATCGAGCCCTTCAAACAAAAAAACCCCCGGGGTTAGCCGAGGGTCTTTTGTTGAACTGAAAATTTTGAATCGGCGGTCGCTGCCGCCGATTCAAAATCAGATCACTTCAAATGCTTCGAAACAAGCTTAGTCATTTCGAACATCGAAACGGTGCCTTTGCCGAAAACGGTCTTCAACTTGGCATCAGCGTTGATGTTGCGGCGGTTTTTAGCATCCTGAAGATTGTTCTTCTTGATGTACTGCCACAATTTTTTAACAACTTGCGTGCGGGGCAGCGGAGCTGCGCCTACGACTGCGGCAAGAGCGTCGCTGGGAGTCAGCGGCTTCATGAAAGCAGCGTTCGGCTTGCGCTTGGCGCCCGAAGCTTTCTTCGTAGCGGTCTTTTTAGTAGCTGCTTTTTTGGTAGCAACTTTCTTAGTCGCTTTTTTAGTTCCGGCGGCTTTCTTAGTCGCTTTTTTCTTAGCCATCTGTATTTCCCCTTCCAAAATTACTTTTGGGTTTTGGTTATTGTTCATTGCCCTACACGAATGATGATACTGACTTGAAACTGCATGTCCAAAGAAAAATGCAGGCGAAAACGTTTTTTTCATAGCGAGAAGTCGAATTTCCCCTCTGAGAACTCCCTGAAAACACCAAATTCCCCTCCTAAGGCTCACCTGTTCACTCGAATTCTCCTCTGGAAACTACTGATTTCCCCTCTGAAAATCCAAACACTTCGTCCAGCAAAGGTCTGGTCTCCCTCTCGAGGGGAGCGCTTCATTCCGATACGAAAGGATATGTCTAACCAGAGCTTCCGCGACATTTTGGCTGGGTTTCTCGAGGAGAAATCGCCCAATTCCCCTCCGGAAACCGCTCGCAAAGTGGAAAATCATGCCGATTTCCCTTCGGAAACTGCCTATTTTCACTGGTCTACGACCGAAGCGGTGGCCACCGAAAGCACACAGTTCTACGTTTCAAAGGCAAAAACCGCCTATCCGCGCCCGCCCTCGACAAGTTCTGCCTTAGCGAAAAAAGCGTCGCTCGCACCCCCGAAAGTGGAAGTTAAACCGGAACTCACTTGGGAGATACCTGAGCTAAATAACGCCGATCAGCGGCGGGTGAAAATCCTCGTGCAAATGGGCGCGATTGAAATTAAAGGCACGATTTCGGAGTCTCGCTTGAAGAAAGCCTACCGGCGCCTGGTGCGCGGTCTCCACCCCGACGCGATCCCCGCGGAGGCCACCGCTGCCCAGAAAAAGAAAAGCCAGGAGGACTTCCTGGCTCTACAGTCTATATATGAGGAATTGTCGGAGAGCCTAAAAGAGCGCTCATCACAAGCCCCTAAGGCCGCCTGAAGGGCTGCAAACCTGCGGCCCGCGACATTAAGGGCCGTAGGCTTACGGCCCGCGATATCAGTGCGACAGCGTACGGTAATGAATCCGCTTCGGCACCAGGGTCTCGACGCCTAGACGCTTCTTAAGATCCGCTTCGTACTCGGTGTAGTTCCCATTAAAGAACTCAACCTTCGAATCGCCCTCAAACGCCATAATGTGCGTGCAAATGCGGTCCAGGAACCAGCGATCGTGGCTGATACAGACCACGCAGCCGCCGAATTCAAGCATGGCCTCTTCAAGTGCGCGCATGGTGTTTACGTCCAAATCGTTGGTTGGTTCATCCAGGAGCAGCACGTTGCCGCCGTTTTTAAGCATCTTGGCCATGTACAGGCGGTTGCGTTCCCCCCCTGACAGCATGTTCACCTGCTTCTGCTGCGAATCGCCCGTAAAGGCGAACCACGAGGCGTACTGGCGGGCATTGTATTCGCGGTTGCCTAAGCGGACCACGTCTTGGCCGTCGCTGATTTCTTGCCATACGAGCTTCGAGCCATCGACGCCGGCACGGGCCTGGTCCAGGTAGCCCAGCTTCACGGTCTCACCCACTTTGAAGGTGCCGCTGTCGGGCTTTTCTTGGCCGGTGATCAAGCGGAACAGCGTCGTTTTACCCGCGCCGTTCGGACCGACGATGCCCACGATCGAGCCGCGAGGAATGGAGAAATTTAAATTTTCGAACAGCAGCTTATCGCCGTAAGCTTTTGATACATCCTGCGCTTCGATCACTATTTCGCCTAGGCGCGGGCCCGGCGGAATGTAGATTTGCATTTCGGCCAGTTTTTCGGGCGCCGGTTCTTTCAACAGATTTTCGTAAGCCGAGATACGCGACTTAGATTTCGCCTGGCGCGCTCGGGGCGACATGCGCACCCATTCGAGTTCGCGCTGCATAGAAGTCTTACGGCGGTTCTCTTGCTTCTCTTCTTGCTCTTGGCGCTTGTCTTTTTGCTCAAGCCACGACGAGTAATTGCCTTTCCACGGGATACCTTCGCCGCGGTCCAATTCCAGAATCCAGCCGGCCACGTTGTCCAAGAAGTAGCGATCGTGGGTTACGGCAATGACGGTGCCCGGGAATTTGTGCAGGTAATTTTCAAGCCAACCGACGGATTCCGCATCCAAATGGTTGGTCGGTTCGTCCAGCAGCAAGATGTCAGGTTCGCTTAAAAGCAAGCGGCACAAAGCGATGCGGCGCTTTTCTCCCCCCGAAAGGTTAGCGACGGGTGAATCGGCCGGAGGGCAGCGCAGGGCTTCCATCGCGGTTTCGATCTTCTGGTCAATCGACCAACCGTCTTTGGCTTCGATCTTTTCTTGGATCGCGCCCTGTTTTTCGATCAGCTTTTCCATTTCATCGGGGTCCATATCAGGATCGCTGAACTTGTCGCTGATGACCTGAAATTCCTTAAGCAGATCGTTCAGCTCGCCCAGGCCCTGCATCACATTCTGCTTAGCAGTTAAGCTTTCATCCAATTTTGGATCTTGTTCCAGGTAGCCCACTTTGAAATCGCGCGCGGGGAAAGCTTCACCCACGAAGTCGTGGTCCACACCTGCCATGATCTTAAGCAAACTGGATTTGCCCGAGCCATTCAGACCCAAAACGCCGATCTTTGCCCCGTAGAAGTACGAAAGATAGATGTTCTTTAGGACATATTTGTTCGGCGGATAAACTTTGCCGACGCCCTTCATGGTGTAGATAATTTCATTCATAATCGCTGGTTTCTCCTCTGCAATCCTCAAGGCTTAGCGAAAGCTTTAGACCTTGTCAAAAGAGTACGTCTGTACCTATGCTTTAAGAGTGAAAATGAAGCATCAGAACCATCCGGGCGTACGCGACCTATGTCGCAAGTTGAAAGATCAACTTGAAGAGCTTAGTCTCGAACTCTCAAAAGACACCAAGCTCGCGGAAGAGGACGTCGCCCGCCGTGCCCAATTGCTGGAGAAACTCAAGGTCCAGTTGAGCGAACTTTCCACTTAAATCTCGCTTGGTTAAATTCAAATCTTGACTCGACTTTAGATAAGGCGGGGGCTTTAAAGTTGAATTCATTGCCGACCGATGAGCCTTTACATGTGGGTTACCACTGCGGGAGGTTTTTCTGTGTCGGTGTCTTTGTCCAAGTCAATTCGTCTGAAGCGTCTGCGCATAAAAGAAGGTCATTCCGTAAACTTACAGGTCGAGGTTTCGTCCGGCAAAGTCTTTAGCTTCGCCGTATTTGATTGTTCGTTGACGGGCTTGGCCGCCAATGCCGACTGGACGGAGTCAATGTCGGAAGAGTTGGTCGAAGGAGACATCTGTCCCACTTCGAAAATGTCATTTGGAAATAGCGAAGTCAGCTTAGGTCGATTGGTGATTCGGCGCGTGCCCGCGACCAACGCTGGGCCGAAGGGACATGTGGCCTTTTCAACCATAGATGCGAAGGTGCCGGTAGATGGAAACTTAAGTTCGCATCTCGAAATTGATTTTGACAGCAACGAGACCCCTTTTGATTACGAGCTGCCCTCGAACCGGTTCACCATCGCGGATTTCGCGACGGCGGGATTCAATAATGTCGATATTTTGAACCGCACCGAAAAATTCGGCGTCTTTTACAATCATTGGCGCAATTCAGATAAGTTTGGATACTTTCAGCAACGTCAGCCGTCCATGGGTTCGCGGATTAAGTTGGCGCGCGCTCGTCCCGCCGGCCGCAATGATTATCTAATGATGGGCAGCAACGATTATCTGGGTTTGGCGGCGCATCCGGCGGTGAGCGAAGCCGCAGTGCAAGCCATCCGTGAATACGGATTCGGCTCGACGGGTACGCCGCACACGTCGGGTTATTCGGCGATGCATGACCGTTTACGTGATCGCTTGGCAAGAATGTACGGTAAAGAAGATGCGCTAATTTTTGCTTCAGGTTACTCGGCCAACGTCGGAATCCTTTCGGGCCTCTGCCGTGAGCAAGACCTAGTTTTGGCCGACATCCTATCGCATGCTTCGTTGCATGATGGGATCGCGATGTCGCGCGCGACCTGCCGATTGTTCAAACACAACGACATGAATCACCTGCGCAAGCTTTTAGAGGACAACCGCAGTCAGTATGCCGGCTGTTTGATTGTTACCGAGGGTGCCTTTTCGATGGATGGAACGATCGGCAAGCTGGATGAGATCCATAAGCTAGCTCGCGAATTCAACGCGCGGGTCATGATCGATCAAGCGCATTGCATCGGCGTAGTCGGTGCCACCGGTCTAGGTGTCGTGGAAAAATTTGGTTTGATTGAGCAGACCGACGTCATCATGGGCTTGTTTTCTAAAGCCCTGGGTACCGTAGGGGGATTTGTGGTCGGAAGTTCGAACCTATGTAACTGGCTGCGTTCCTTTTCGCGTTCGTTTATATTCGCTTCTAGCTTCCCACCGTCGACCGCCGCCGCGACGATTCGAGCGCTCGAACTAATGCAGACCGAGGGCTTAATAAATCGCCTGCGTGATAACATCACCCATTTCGTCCAAGGCATGCGCGAGATTGGAGCTCCGCTCGATCCCAATCATGAAACTGCCATCGTCCCAATCGAAATTCGTAACGAAGAAAAGCTTGGGAAGATGTATAAGTCATTGCTGGATAGCGGCGTAGTGGTCGTGCCCGTTGTTTATCCCGTGGTCAGCCGTAATCGTTCCCGCTTCAGATTCTCGGTGCGCGCAGACTTGAGTATTACAGACTTGGACTACGCGGTTGCGGCATTTGAACGCGCCATGAAAGAAGCGGACTTTAGCTTCAGCGAATTGGTCGAAGAAAAGAAGGCGAACTAGTTTTGTGGAAGAGCTGCTGTTATCTTTTCTGATGTGGATGAACCGCATGCAGGGCATCTCGGACGTCCCGTCGGTGAAGGCGATGGGGTGGGAGTCCAAAGGGCAGTGGACATCTTCTTTGAACGCCCTAACGTTCGAAGCCACTTCGAAGTCGATTGTAGAGGATTGTAAAAAAAATCCGGATGGCTTTGTTCGATTCCCGGTCGTACCCTACGGGGCGCACGAGATTTTTATCGACGGAAAAAAAAGTTTAAGCTTCGGTGATCCTTCGATGAAGACTCCGAATTACGTGGTGAGTTCCCCCATCTTAAAATGCGAAGTTTTCGAAGGCGCTTCTTCCTTACAATGGCGTGCCACAGCTTATTCAAGGTACTACGCGCACATTCATTCATATCCGTCGTTCGTCTCTCGTACGCCGCTGACTAGGCTCTTCGGCGAAACATTTTATATCGGTTCGTCGATCGGGCTCTTAGTTTTGGCGATTTTCTCAATCAGCGTTCTTTACGGCAAGGAGTCGAACCGCTTGATGTTTTCTCTATGCTCGGCGATGGTTTTGAACGCAACTTACCAGCTCGCGCTTATTTTACCAGCCTTTGAAATCGAGATGCCGATGCGGACCGCGCATCGCGTAGGCGATGCGAGTCTTGGCTTGGGCTTCGCTTGCGTTATGTACTGTTTTTGGCTTGAACGGCTGATCCCTAGTTTCGCCTTTCGTCTGCACATGGCGCTGACGGCGCTTGCCGTACCTTTTTGGCTGTTTGGTACTACAGGGGACACCATTCAGTTCGGCACGAGCTTGCCCATGCTTTCCGTATTGGGCGGTTTTGTTTCAGCAAGCTTTCGCTTGCTCCGGGTATTTCGCGGGACGCCCAGTCTCGAGTCCGCCTTCACTTGCTTGTTTAGCATCATCTTTGTTTTGGCCTGCGCAAATGATATCTTAGTCTTCACCGGCTCCCGCGAGGGCCTCACCTTTATGTCCATCGGGTTGCTGAGCGCCTTTTTAGTCTTGATGTTAGCTATCAACCAAAGAATGACGGCGGCCTACGCGGAGCGTGATTATCTGCGCGGCAATCTAGAGCTGGAAGTGGGACGCAAGACTGCTATGCTGAATAAAAAGTCGTCTGAGCTCGAAGAGGCGATGAACAACTTGCGCCATACGCAAGCCGAATTGGTCCAATCGGCGAAGCTGGCTTCGCTCGGAACCTTAAGCGCGGGTATCGCACACGAGATCAACAATTCCATTAACTTTGTTAACGGTGCGATCACGCCGCTAGACAAGATTGTAGCAAAGCTTGCCACGGTTTCACCACGAGATTACGAGGTCGCACAAAAGTTGCTGAGAGCCATCAAAGACGGAGTGACCATGACCGTAAATATCGTAAGAAGCCTCCGGCAGTTTACCGGTCTCAATCAAGCTAAGCTAAAGGAAATGAATCTCAAAGAAGTTGTGCATTCTGTGGTGACGATATTGAGCTCCAAGCTTCGGGGCGAATATCAGGTGAAGGTCGAATTCGACCCAGACCTCACTTTGTTCGGAGATGTCGTGGGGATAAACCAAATTCTTATGAATTTGATGACGAACGCAATCGACGCCATGCCCAGTGGCGGAACAATCACCGTTAAAGCTCATCGCGATGCGCACGAAACCGTGATCGAGGTCAGTGATACTGGCAGCGGAATTCCCGAAGGCATTCGTTCCCGGGTCTTCGATCCGTTCTTCACCACAAAGGATGTCGGTCAGGGGACGGGCCTTGGATTGTTTATCATCGCGAATGAAATCAAGAAACACCAAGGAACCATCAGTTTAAATTCAACAACTGGCGAAGGCACGACTTTTCGAATGAGGTTTCCCCGCCATGCCTCAGATCTAGAAGGTGAAGCGGCGTGATCAAATCTAAGCCGCTGATCATGTTTGTAGATGATGAACCGCACAATTTGGCGGTGTTTGAAGCCTCGATGCCTGAAGCTTGGGAGATTCACGTTTTTGACAATCCAATCTCGGCTCTCGAACAGGTGCCCGTCCTTAAGCCCAATGTGATCGTTTCGGATCAGCGCATGCCCGTAATGAACGGCGTAAAGTTTTTAGAGCTAGGAAGCAAACTCAGCCCAGGCTCAGTTCGAATCTTGGTCACGGGTTACAGCGACGAAGATTTGATCATCGAATCTGTCCGTTCCGCGAAGGTGTTCGACTATATTCGCAAACCATGGGATGTGGATGAATTAGTGAAACGTTTGCAAGCGAGCGTGCAACACAGTGAGCTGGTCGCACAACGCGAAATTTTAGAGAATGAACTTCGCGCGCGCGAGGCCGAACTACAGCAAAGAAACAACGAATTGCTCTCGAAGAGCTTCGAGCTCGAACGCTCACTGGTTCAATTGCAAGAGACGAGCCGGGAGCTTTCCTGTTGGGTTCCGCCGGTCGTCACTTGGCTAGCGAAGTCCAAAATGTCGTTTCCTATACATCGCGATCTTGCGTTGCTGGCCATCGATATCATTGGAAGCGCTGCAGTCCACGGAAAATCGGTGGGCGGAAAATCGCTGCGCGCTCTGGCTCTAGAGGAGTTCGCGATTTTGGTATTGAAGCATGGTGGCTTTTTGGAGAACACCGAAGGGGACGCGGCCTACGCGAACTTTGGTTTGCTCGGAAATACCGGACGCCTGTGCGATGCCGCCCTAGCAGTGGCCAACGAGTTTCGCGCGGCACTGAAGAGCATTGCGACCCACCATCAGCAAACAATCGAATGCGGAATCGGCCTGCATTTTGCTCATAAGGTTGAAGCCAATGTGACCGTGATCAATGTAAGCACGCCCCAAGGCCCCATCGTTCAGAAGCATTTCTACACCGCTTCGCCGGAAGTGGACCTGGTCCACCGCATCGAAAAACATGTGCATCAGTTACCCGGTTCAAACATCATTATGTCAGAGATCTTCAAAGTTAACCTTAGCCGCCCTGTGGAGCCTATTGCCTACCCCATCGGTTCACATCTATTTAAGGGCCAGATTGATCCGGTGAGTCTGCATATCGTTAAAAGCAGCCTGACGACGATCGAAGATCTACAGCGAATTTCGATATTGCGCGCGTCCTGAAGTTTCGTCCTTAGTTTGTGACCGCTAGAATCACGGCCGCTCGCTTCAGGAAATTCCCTCTTTCTTGCCGCCGCCCAGACAAGCTGGGGATGCGAAAGTGGCGCCCTGTTTTTTCTCCCACTCTGAGGGAGTGAAGGCTTGCACCGATAGCGCATGGACGTGTTCGCGCAACTCGTCCGCCAACAGATCATTCACCATGCGATGACGATCAATGCGCGAAACGCCCTCCATCTTCACAGACACGAACACCACGCGAAAGTGTTTCTCAGCACTTTCGGGCAGTCCGTGCTGCGGGCTTTCGTTCACGCACTCCAAATACGAGGGGGAAAACTCCGAAACCAATTTATCAACAATGCGTTTTCGCCAAATCAATCGACCACCCGGATGTCCGCGCAAACCCCAAAATGATCCGAGGGCGCCAAATCGCCTGCACCCGGCACGCCCACTAAAGTGGCGGACTCGACCTTCAGCTTCACCGACTTGGACTTAAAATAAATGTAATCAATGCGCCGCGGGGCCGCTTCGTGCGTGCGCGCCATGTTCAAAAGGCTGTCTTTGACCTTCACTGAAAACGAAAGGTCTTCGACGACCAAGGTCAGTGGGAAGCTCTTTTGCAACAAGTGATTGGCGACATTACGCGAAGAATCGAAAGTTAGACCAGGATCATCGGGGTTCGCTTCCTTCCAAGCATCGCGAAAGCCGGCCGCGGCAAAACGCTTGGCCATTTCACTTTCGGGGCACGAGTTAAAATCGCCCGCCACCACGATCGATTGGTAGCGATCCTCCGCGGCTTCGATGGCTTGAAACAAAACATCGATTTCTTGCGCGCGCCTTTGGTTGCCTTTGTTCAAACGCTCTTTCAATTCCAAGACCGCCGAGGCTGGGAGCTCAAGTTCATCGGACAAACGGGCCAAATCGTCGGCCACTTTTTCCGTCGTCTCTAAGCCATGGTGGACATGTGCGTTCACCAATAAGACCTTCCCCCAACCCGGCAATAAGGTTTCACTGAACAGCGCGAAGCGCTCTTCTTTCAACTGCCAGCTCGCCCAAGAACGCACCAGATTTAAGCCCGGCCTAGACAGCGAAATGGCACCGACAGGCTTCATCCCCCACTTGCGGCGCACAGCTGTGACTAAACCGGAATTCAAATTAAAGGGAAAGCCCAGGCCGAATAATTTTAAACCAGTCAGATCGCCCTGACTTTCGAAAACAGCGTCCACGGTGGACGCTAATTCTTGGGATCTGCTCGCCACCGGGTTCACTTCTTGGAAGAAATGAATATCCGCTTCAGTCTTTTTTAAGATTTCGAGTTGAATTTTTTCGCGTAAACGTCTGCGCCCGACCGGTTCCAGAGCTTCCATCGCCACCGGGTGAGAGGGACTGAGACCGTGCCATAAGTTAAAAGTCAGGAATCGCATTATTGGCGGTTGTGAACCAACTGCCGCTGTTCGTCTTCGAAGATGACTTGAATAGCCTCGTTCGAAACGTTAACGACAAAACCCAAACCAAATTTGGGATGGTCCAGGGCCGCGCCCACTTCGAAACCCTTTTTCATGTTGTAAGACATGGGCTTGTCCGCGTTGTTGTCACGCAGCTGGGTCCACTTAGCCACGTGAGTGCTGGCCTTAGTTTTTGTGGCCTTAGCACCTGGCTTTTTCGGAACCGCGATACGCGCACGCTTAGGTTCTTCGAGCTTGAACGAATTTTTGGATTTGCAAACTTCGCATTCCAATTTCGCCGAAGTCGACGAGGAATGATTGAGCACGACCTGGTAACGATCCGTCTCACATTTGTTGCACTTGAAGTAAACCTTCTTAGCGACTGCGGGTAATTGAGTCATATTCTTCAGAGATTAGCCTTTGCGCGTATAGACAGTCAACCTGCTGTCTAAAGGTTGCGTACGGATTTGGGCGGAGTTTAGAAAAAAGCGCGCGTCTCCGGCCTCCAATTTGCTCTGAAAGCTCTTTAAACTGCCCTCGTCGTTGGGGTCGACCTCAAAACCTGCGGATTCGAAACGCTTTAGAAAGTCCGGATCCTGTTCGTGGCTGAAGAACCGCTTCCATTCGGCGACGTTGGTGCTCATGCGGTAAGTCAACGTGTGGGCGTAAGAATGCACAGGCGTGTAGGCCGTCAGCACCTCGAAATCGCCGTAATGAGTGTGCAGGCGCACCGCTGGGCTCTTCCACTGGGTGATTCCGCAAAGCGTGTCGACATTCGCGTACCAAAGTGCAAAGGCCTTCGTTAAAAAACCCAGTCCATAAATACTTTGATCCTTAGGCACCAAAGAATTCACCGAACATAAATTGTGCGCCACCCACTCTTTCGGCGCCATCGCCGGAATGCAAATGAACAGCGAGATCGGCAGCCACTCGGTCGAATCCTTGGGCTGGAGCAAGGCCAGCATATCGCGCGACGCCTTCGAGTGATGAATCGCAAACCCCGCCACAAAACCAGGCATAATCGCGCAATCGTAAAATACCCAGCGCGGCATAGGCATATTGCTGGCGGCGAAGGCATGGGTCTCTAAACGTAAGATTTGATCGGCAAAATCCACTTCGTCCATGCGCAGCGGATTTTTATAGAGCGGCTGCATCTTAAACCAGTCGGTCTTAAAACTTTTGCCGGGTTGTGCGATGCGGTTTTCGGGCCGAACGTAGACGTAGGGCCGGATATGCTCTTGCCCGAGCCACTGAAGTTTTGGATTTTGTAGCAGCTCAGACATTCCTGAAATGGTCTCTGAGATCGTCTTGTTTGTCTATCACGGTCACCAATTCGTCGAGGGATTCGCGAATGAAATTGGCTTGAATTAAAAGCTGCAAAGCCTCCAGTAGCGGCGTCCAAATCCCAAGGAAATTATAAAATACGACGGTCTTCCGCTGGCTTCCGAGGCTTTTCAGAGCTAGCGCTTCAAAGGCTTCGTCCAGTGTTCCTAGGCCCCCGGGGTAAACAATAAAGGCGTCACTTTCGCGCATCATCACTTCTTTGCGCGAAGACAACGTGGGCACTTCGAAAATTTCGCTAAGGCCCGGCTGAACGATCCCTTCCATGAAATCCATTAAGGGCACGACACCAATCAGCTTTCCTCGTGAGCGCAATACCCCGCGGGCCAGCGCCCCCATGCAGCCGGGGGTGGCTCCTCCGAAAACGATTTGGTGCCCGTCGGCGGCTAGATTTTGGCCGAGCAGCTCGATCTCGGAAAGAAGCATCGGGCTGACCGTTTCACTTGAGCTGCAGAAGACGCCAATCCTTAAAGGCCGCTTCATTTCTCGTCGGGTCCGATCATTTTTTCTGGCCTGACGACCTCGTTGAATTTCTTTTCGTCGAGAAGTCCAGACTTCAACGCTTCTTCTTTAAGAGTCGTTCCGTTTTTCCAAGCCGACTTCGCGATCTTAGCCGCGTTGTCGTAGCCGATCGTCGAGTTTAGGGCGGTGACCAGCATCAGGCTGTTTTCCAGATGCTTTTTGATTTGTTCGAGGTTGGCCTCGGTGCCCTCGACGCAATGTTCGCGGAACGAATCGCAGGCATCGCCTAGCAAGCGAATGGAATTCAGCACGTTGAAAACTATCAGCGGTTTAAAGACGTTCAGTTCGAAATGTCCCGTCGCCCCGCCCATGGCCACGGCCATGTCGTTGCCGATGACCTGCGCACAGACCATTGTCATGGCCTCGCTCTGCGTGGGATTCACTTTGCCCGGCATGATCGAACTGCCGGGTTCGTTCGCGGGAAGGTTCAATTCACCAATCCCGCAGCGCGGTCCACTGCCCAGCATGCGGAAGTCGTTGGCGATCTTCATCAGTGAACACGCGATGGTCTTGAGCGTTCCCGACATCTGCACCAAGGCATCGTGCGCCGCCAGGGCTTCGAATTTATTCGGAGCACTGGTGAACGGCAGCGCGGTTTCCTCCGCGATCATTTTTGCGGCGAGGACCGCGAATTCGGGATGAGTGTTCAGGCCTGTACCCACCGCGGTTCCACCGAGGGCGAGTTGGTGAACGTGACCCAACGAAGCTTGCACGCGCTGGATTCCATTTTCGAGCTGCTGGACGTAGCCCGAAAACTCCTGCCCCAGGGTTAAGGGGGTGGCGTCCATCAAGTGCGTGCGCCCAATCTTGACGATATTTTCGAACTCCTTTTGTTTTTTAGCCAGAGAGTCCTTTAAGCCCTTCATCATCGGGATCAGGTGGCCTTGAGCGCGTTCGGCAACGGCAATGTGCATGGCCGTAGGAAAGGTGTCGTTCGAGGATTGCGCTTTGTTGACGTCGTCGTTCGGGTGAATGGTTTTATCGCCCAGCTTTCCACCGCTCAAGAGGATGGCCCTGTTCGCGATCACTTCGTTGGCGTTCATGTTGGTTTGCGTGCCGCTGCCCGTCTGCCAAACCACCAATGGAAATTCGTGGTCCCATTGACCCTTCATCACTTCGTCGGCTGCTTGGATGATGAATTTCGCTTTGTCTTCTTTTAGCAGTCCTAGCTTTTGGTTGGCGCGCGCCGCACTTTTCTTTAAAATGCCGAGCGCGCGGATCATTTCCCTCGGGAATTTATCGCCACCGATTTTGAAATTTTCGATCGAACGCTGGGTCTGTGCACCCCACAAACGCTCCGCTGGGACCTGGATCTCTCCCATGGTGTCTTTTTCGGTGCGAAAATCGGACATGCGGAACTCCTCTTGTTTTGAGAGGGTAAAAATAACGGTTTTGCTTAAGTTAAGCATCCAAAAGTTGGACTTGCGCGGCGCTTTCAGCTAACAAACAACCATGCGCTATTGGCTTATGAAATCTGAACCCGAAGTCTTCTCGATTGACGACTTGGCGAAGAAAAAAACGTCGCTGTGGGACGGTGTCCGCAATTACCAGGCCCGAAATTTTATGACCCAAGAAATGAAGCCCGGCGATCCGGTTCTGTTCTATCACTCGAACGCCGAGCCTCCGGGTGTAGCTGGGTTGGCGACCGTTGCGGGTCCAGCCCTGCCCGATCCACAGCAATTTGATAAGAAATCAGAATACTTCGATCCGAAGGCCACCAAAGAAAATCCCCGCTGGCACTGCGTGACCGTCGGTTTCGTTGAAAAATTCCCGCGTGTGGTGGCCTTGGAAGAATTGAAGGCCGCGCCGGCTCTAAAAGACATGATGGTCATCAAAAAGGGTCAACGCTTGTCGATTCAACCCGTAACCAAAAAAGAGTTTGAAACCGTCAAAGCGATGGCGGGCGCGCCGTACCCTACATGGTGAAAATAATATCGGCTGAACGGCGCGCCGAATCCCAATTGAAATTAGGTAACACGCTAGGGTACGGCGCGCCTTCTGTGCAACTCGCACCCATGGAAGGCGTCTTGGACTGGATCCTACGTGATCTCTTAAGCGAAGTCGGCGGTTTTGACCGCATGGTCACCGAATTCGTGCGCGTGACGGAACGTTTACTCCCCGCCCATGTGTTTCATAAATATTGCCCCGAATTGAAGAATGGCGGGCGCACCCGCAGTGGGACACCCGTATTCGTGCAATTGCTCGGCGGGCAAGCGGGACCAGTCGCCGAAAATGCGGCGTTGGCGGCGGAACTTGGTGCTCCAGGCATTGATTTGAACTTCGGCTGTCCGGCGAAGACCGTGAATCGCCACGACGGCGGCGCATCGCTTTTGAAAAATCCCCGGCGTTTATTTGACGTGACCAGTGCAGTGAGGCGCGCCGTACCCCAGCACATTCCGGTCACGGCCAAGGTTCGCTTAGGCTTCGACCACAAAGATTTTCACAAAGAGATCGCCCACGCCGTCGAAGACGCCGGCGCGGCCCACATCGTGGTTCACGCGCGCACCAAAACGGAGATGTACACCAAGCCCGCGCACTGGCAGTACATCGCATCGATGCGCGAAGGCCGCACGATTCCGTTTTTAGCGAATGGCGAGATTTGGTCCGTCGACGATTACAAGGCTTGCGTTTCGGCTTGCGGCGTTTCGCAGGTGGCGCTTGGCCGCGGGGTCGTTCGTCGCCCGACATTGGCCTTGGAAATTCAAGAAGTGCAGGCGGCCGCGAATTCTACCCGCGCCAGCGCAGGTGAATTTAACCGCGTCGATTTTATGCGGCGTTTTTTTGAAATGAGCCGCGCGGACCGCGGCGAAGCCTTCGCGGTCGCCCGCTTAAAACAATTGTTGCGCTACTGGAGCGTCGACGACACCGAAGGCATGGACTGGTTTACTCACGCGAAAGTTCTAAAAACGGGGTCCGAAGTAGCTAACTTTTTTCTTTATTCTCAAACTCATTCTCGCGAAATCAATCACAGGAGGCTCACCATATGAAGTCCGTGAAAATGTACACCTGGGGTGCATGCCCCTACTGCATCCGCGCCAAAGCTTTGCTTTCGAGCAAAGGCATTCCCTTCGAAGAAATCAATCTCGACGGAAAAGACCAGGAGCTTCAGGCTTTGCGCGAAAAGACCGGCCAGCGGACCGTGCCGCAAATTTTCTTCGGTGAAAAACTGATTGGTGGATTTTCGGATTTGGCGGCCCTCGAAAGCAACGGTGAATTGGACCGCATGG
>JBEIHA010000006.1:0-25132 GCA_040381635.1 Pseudobdellovibrionaceae bacterium | reverse complement strand
ATCCGTGGCCACGCGTGACTATCTGTTTACCTATCCTGCGGGCGTAGAGCAGACCGGCCCGGACATCTTCGCGGCCAGCTGGGCGCACAACCACCGCCGGTATACGACTTACATGACGACCGAAGTCGGTTGCTACATTCAACCGCGAAGAGTCATCAAACAAAGCTTCCCCCTTTAGCAGAGGAAATCCTGTCCACGCGGAAGGAGCGCTTGACGCGGAGAAAGCACGCCCGTGAACAAAGCCAATAGAAAGCCCCGCGACCGTGGTGAATCCACTTTGCAAAAAGGTCCGGCGAGAAAAGTCACTGCGATTGATCATCTAAGAACCCCCTTAAGAAAAGCAATGTCACTACTCAAAGGTCATCGGATGAATAAATCAACATGGGAGAGCTCAAAGTAAAAAATACAATCCGTCGGCTAATACAACGGCCCAGCTTTTACACCCACATTGTAAACGAAATAGACCAAGGGCGCAGCGCTGACCGCGCCCAAGATAATAGCCTCAGGGATTGGCTTTTGCGGAACAAAGCCCAGCCAATCGCGAATCCATAAAATGAGATAAGGAAAACACAGATAGATCATGTGCCAGGGATTGATATCCAAATAGAAATGACCAGCGACCATCATCAAAATGATAAACACCGACAAAAAAGGCACTAAGGCATTCACGCTCAGCCGCGACGGCATAAATAAGGCGATGGCAAGTAACCCACCAAAACAGGCACAAGCCACCGACACCAGTTGAGAGAAAGAAGCACTGGACGCAAACAACATCATCAAACTTAAAGCCGTGGCCGCAATCAGCGGCAGAAGAATCAAGGCGAGGGGTCGCACTTTTAAAGTCGCTTTTTCAACGATGGACCAAATCCCTAGGGCCAAGCAAAAAAAGGCGATCACATTGCGTTGATGATGAGGCGCTGTGATGCCGTTGCGCAAAGGCCAAAGAATCAAAGCGCCAAGGGACAAAACAAAAATCGCCCGCAGCAAGTAGCGATGGCCTAAGGGGTGCGGACGAACAATCACAAAAATAGCCAGCAGCAGAGCCGAAAGACTTAAGGCTTCCGCGGCATCGCCCGGCGGAAGATGCAGTCGTCCGATCAACACATAGGACCCAACCATAAAGGCCCCAGCCAAAATCAGAGCTTGAAGCCTTGCCTTCCAAGGCTCTTTTAAGAACCCAGCGATAAAGATGGCCACCGTCGCCAGACTCGCGGGCACCAAGGCGCTACGGATGAATGCGGCGACGATAGGTGAATCCATATTAAATTTTGGTGCCCTCGATAGAGACCATGATTTCGATGTCATCGCCAATTTCACCCGGCTTGGACATATAGTTCATACCACAGTCCGTACGCTTGATATTCAACACTGTTTGCCCGCCCGTGCGGAAATTGTTCCAAGGATCCTTGCCGGTCTTCATTTGATCAAATGTAAATGAAATAGGTTTTGTTACACCGCGAAGAGTAAGATCAGCCGTTATATCAAAACGGTTCCCGGCTTTCTTTACAGTTTTGCTTTTCAAAGTCACCGTTGGAAATTGCTTAACGTTAAAGAAATCCGGACCTCTTAAGTGTTCATCGCGCTTTTTATCCATCGTATTTATGGTGTCGAGTTTCGCAGTGATTTCAAAAGTGGATTTTTCAGGAGATTTTTCATCAATAACGATTTTGCCGTCCGCGCCCCCGACCAGCCCATAAGTGTTCGAGAAACCCAAATGATTGACTCGGAAGACGAGAGAAGTGTGACTCGGATCCACTTTGTAAGTGGTGGTTTGCGCGGAAGCGGCGAAAGACAAGAAGAACAGTGTGGTGGATAAGATCCTCATGATGTAACCCCCTATTGGTTCATCAATGAGACAACTCTCCGCGCTTAAGCTCAAGCAAATTTTAAAGCGTGCCGCAATCGGGAAGGAGGACAATGTCCGTCCCTTGACAAGGAACAGTGGGAGGCGGGACAACCACGGGCTCTGGCTTTTTTCCCGTATCGAAAAGTTTGGCGATGATCACCCGAAAGACGGTCGACAGTTCGGCGCGATTCAAATTCAAGTTCCCCGAGCTGACGTACGATAGCCACGCGATATCCCAAAAGCCAGTGGGCATCTCTTTATATGTGAGAATGTAGTAAAAGGCCCCTCGGGCCTGTCTATCACTTAAGTTCTGATTCATCTTTTCTTTAGCGAACTTCTTAATAAAGCCCATAAAGACTTCCGCCGCCTGGTCGATCTCTGAATTATTTAAAGAACCATCATGATTCGCGTCATAGCGGGTCATCACAGCTTCCGAGTAATGTAAGATCACGGCGAGCGTCGTCAACTCATTGATTTCAACCCACTGAGTTTGCGAAAACTTGGGCGAAAACGAGGTCTCGAGCAAAGTTCGAGCGAAGTTGTTTCTCACCTGAACCGGCGCGATTCTTAAAAACTGATGGAGGTCAGGCATGCTAGTCAAAAATTTGTCAAAGACATCAGGCAACTGCTCGACGACGCAGCTGCGCGAAATCGTCTCTCGTTTGTATAGATCCGGAGGACCCTTGGCGCAGCGATCGGAAAGCGTTGAGTAAAAATCCTTAGCCATCTCACCGCCCGAAAACAGGAAAGAAAACAGTTCCATGGCCTCGACCATGCGAAGCCGACCTTTGGGCGAACTCTGATCCAATTCCAACCCATCGGCGGAGTAAGTAAAAAGGTTGGCCGAGGTAAAGTCTCGCCCGCCCATATTTGGATTTCGCGAATCAACGAGCCAAAGATCTATCCCGAGCTCACGAAAGTCGGCGTAAAACCTTTCCATTTCTTTGATCGTGATTCCTGAGTCCCAGCCGATACGGCTACCCGCTTGTTCGGCGTATCCGCGGAATAGCAGATTGGCCCCTGAACGCCAAATATTCATCATCGAAAGATTATGATACGTGTGGCGCACGTTGTGTCGGGCTAAGTCGGTCTTTCGAACGAGACTCACCCGGTAGCTATCTTCCGCAAACAATGGTCGCATTTGATTGCGTAAGGACAAAAAATCGTCCCATTCCGAACTCTGTAGACTGCGCAACTTTTGGCGCACCTGTGGATTCAGGTAAGGCCTGATCTGAACGTTGGGCACAATCCTTTGACTGGCCAGCGCTCCGGCCAATCGCGTGTCGAGATTCATTTGGATGTAAGCCCAGCGGAAAAACAGATCGCGCGCGCGCGAAATCGCCGCCAAACTTAAGCCTTCGGATCTCCGCTGACTCGCTGGGATTTCGGGGTCACCGAGAACTCGGGTGACTATGACATTCAGCGCTGTATGCAAGGATGTCGGGCGAATGCCGCTGGAAATCCAGCCCAATCCGTGTAGAGCCGTAACCATCTCATTCAATTGCTCGAAGCTTAAGATCAATCCACTCTGTTTAGAGGCCGCCTGCTCAAGCAAATTGAAGACGTCTTGCCCCATCTGAACGGAATTCTGTAAGCCCACTCCCCGTAAAATAGGCTGATCTTTAATGCCGATCTCGTATTGAAGGAAAACCAAGTACCAGCGCGCGAAAGATTGAAGCAAAGGCGTCCAATCCAAGGGACGAACCACGGCCGAATCACTTGGCGCCACCGTGAATTGGCGAAAGACTCTTAAAAAATTAACCCATTGGGTTGGCGGTGTGGCGCTGGAAAAGTGTTTTTCCCATCCGGCGAAGGCGCGAAATTCAATCAGAAAATTTTCTAAGTTAGACAACGGATAGTTGCGTTGATTCTTCTGCAGTCGGGCCGCAAAAGTTTGTATGGTTTTGGAAAGAGCTTCGTTAGCCTCATTTAGACTCTTGCCCAGAGTTAGTGGATCATGAGTCTTCGCCAATCGTGGATTCAAAATCTTTAAATGGGGTTTGAGCAGAATCGCTTCGTTTTTCAATTCCTCTAGAATTTCGACGGCGCCGTAAAGCTCTTCACGCGTGATCAGATCCAGAGCGCCACCAACCATTGTTTGCTTGAGCACCATAAATTCATGCATCAAGGGATCGCTGATGCGTCGGTCACCAAGGAAGAATTCATGCAAAAAACGTCGGATTTCTTCGGGGGCGTAAGAAGTAGCGCTGCGCCCGCGGGTGAGAGTTGCAAAAGTGGTGAAGGCTTTTTGCAAACAACTGACGAAACCCGTGATTTCATCTTTCGATAATTTATCGTTCACGTACTTATCGAAGTGTTCTGGAATGCGGCCCACGCAGCTGAAGCCATTGCCACTGAAAGACGGAGGTGCACGCTGGGGCGCTTTTTCTCCGGTGTACAGCCCGCAACCTTGCAGAAGCAAGGTGCCAGCCACCAAAATTCGGGCCAGCCGCTTAAAAAACATAGCTTACACCCCCGAAAAATCGGTCGTTCGCCCGGTAAGTCGAAAAAAGCCCAGCGCCGTCCGAATTAGAATCCACTTCGGCGCCCAAGATATCCGCGCCGAGGGTCCAACTCAAAGAGCCTTGAGTCAGCTCGATCGAGGTCGAAAGCCAGCCTCCCCGCTCGGGTATGGAATAGCTGTAGCGATTGCGTAAACTCCAAATGTTGCTTTTCTTTTGCGAGAGCTGAATACGCAAATCAACCGAGGCTAAATCTTTAAAGGGATAGCGATCCAGCGAGGACTTCACTTGATCGTCGTCGAATAGACCGCTTTTTTTCGAACTGTTTAGTTCGAAAACGCGCATGTAGGAATATCCAAGCCAGGAGGGTTTGCCGATCCAATCATGGACGTAATGGGAATAACCAGCCCCGAAGACCATCATGGGATCGAGCGGTGCTTCCTGGTAGGCGTCGGGGAAACCAGACTTATTGGGAATGTCACCGGTGATCGAAACCCAGCCATGATCATCGGTGCGATCAAAGCCCATTTCCCAAGTCAGCACATGATGCTTAACGATTTTTGGGTGAATGACGGCCGTGACCTCGAGGGCCTGGGGACTACCGATCTTGGCACAGTTGGAACATTCGATACCCAGATGGATTTGATTTCGCGGTTTATACGCGTAATTCAAATTCGTCCAAAGCTGACTTGAGGCCTCGTAGCGCACTCCGAAACCGAAGCTTGAGTGCATGATGATCTCTTCTTCGGTGGGCTTTTGTATTTCAAAGTAAAGGGGCGCATCCTTTGACACAGCCGTGTTGCCCTGAAACTGCAAGCGAGAATGAGGCTGTTCAAACCAGCGGTTGGACGATTCAAAGCTCCCGTTGTTCAGCCGATATTGGGGCCCTTGATCGGGAAACGCCAAAGGCGAGGTGAAAAACATCAAGCTAAGTGCCGGACCCAGTTGCCAATCAAAGAAGACCCCCGTCAGCCCCTGTTGAACCGGAGCTAAATAATCCCAACGCAATTGCGGCTGCCAAAGGCCAAGATTGAATTCTTCGTCGGCCTTGCTCCACGTGCGCTTTTTGCGCCCAATCGTCAGACTGAACCAAGGCGCGATTTTGCGCGGTTGAACATAAGCCTCGGGCACGCCCAAATAAAATTCATCCTTGTTGTTAAAATCACCCTGAGCCATGGGGTTGAACTTGTAAGCGAAGCCGGATGTCTGAGTTTCTAAATTGAGATCGGTGGCGAAAAGCGTGTAGTTGGATTCCTGATTGGGATTAGGAACGGCGCCAAGATAGCGATTTTGGCGCAAATCCAAATTCAGATAATTTTGTGCGGGTTTCGCAACGGCCTGGGACCCGACGATGAGGATGATCAAAGAAACGAGAACTGACATAAGCTTCGAGGATTTTACTCGGATATATAGATCGGTTTCAATTTGGACCCAAACGCCGTGTAGTGATTACCCTGGCGCCTAATGCATTTACAGTTTTGAGAGTTGATTAAGAATCCCCATCAAATGGGTTCGATCGCTCTCAAAAGCCCAGTCATTTCGATGCCATTTCCAGTGATTGTAGAGAACCTGTCCACCAAACATGGTGAAGGGCGTATCACCATATTTCATCATGAAGGTAAAAAATCCAAAAAGTTCTTCGGGCGGAAGACCGACTCCCGACAGCAGTTTACCTAAAGTTGGGCCGTAAACGTCAAAGGCGGGATTCGACTCCTTCAGGCTGATCGTGTCGGAAAAGTCGCGGTCATAGCGGAGCAAGAAGGTTTCCACGTACTGAAAAATCATCCAGACCTGTAAGACGTCCCCGGTGCTAAACTCGCCGACGATCACTTTATTGAGAATGGTTTCCTCGCCAGCCTTCATAAAGGCGACAAAACGAGGCACCGTGTTCTTCTGCCTCAACCAATTTTGTAGACGAGGCATGGACACCAAAATGTCGCGATCTAAATCCGCGGCTAAACGCCGAGTGCAATCGGCACCCCGACCGCCGCAAACGGAATCGGCCTGCGCGAGCCAAATCTGGGCGGCGCGGAAGCTCGAAGCGATAAAGGCCAGATAGCGAGTCGCTTCGGAAAGATCTATCAAGCCATTTCCGTTCGAAGATGAAGTAAAAAGGTCGCCTTCACGAAGAAGCTGCTTACCGATAGTGTCTTTTGTTTCTGTTAACCAGCCAAACTTGCGCATCACCGCCAGGATTTCTAGACCGGCCTTTCCCATGATGACTTCATTCACTTCCAATGATTCGCCCGGGGAAAATGATTCCTTAAGCCAATTCATCACCACGAAAGGCCATACCATGTGAAGGGTTCCATTCGGGGTCCACGTTCTAGCTGGATCAACGGGAAACGCCATGCGGCCTTGTTCATCCCATTCTTGCGCCGCACTGGCGGCGATGGCTTTCCTAAAACGCTCACCGACAGTGCCCGTTAATGGACCATAACCAAGGGCACCTTTACGCAACATCTTCCAGTCGCTCAAAATACCCCGAAGTTGAGCGATATGATTGAGCGTAAGTGCCGTGGCCGGCGCCCCTTGTCCGCTCGCCAAAGTGCGATTCAGAAACCAATTGAAGGCGAACATCAAATTGCCTTCAGTGAAGGCAGCTGGCAGCCAGCCTGTTTTTTCGAGCTGGTGGAAAAGTTCCTGCCAATCACTTAGGGGGATTTCAACTTTCCGGTTAGCTAAAGCGCCGCGCTCAAGAATCTGTACCGCAAAATCTAGTCCGAATGGGATCGCCTCGCGGTTAAGCGCGGTATTGAGATCATCTTTGAAGGCATACTTCATCGCGAGGAAAGTACGAACACTTTGGCCCAGCGAAATTGCCAGGCGCCGCCACTCGTCTCCGTTGATTGAGTACCTTGGACCGCTTAACAAAATTTGTTTAACGGGGGGCAGAATCGCCAGCCCCTCGTCCAACAAATCGAAGATCTCCGAGGTTTGCTTATCCTTTTTGCGGAAGTCCTTGAGGCTTAGAATAAGTCCACGCAGTTGCACGAAGCTGAAGGGCTGACCGTTTTTTTCTAACCACTCACCCAAGCGGATTAAGGACTGTTCGGCGACGCTGCCGGCACGACGAATAGAGGCATCGTCCGCGGAGGTCCCATTTAGAAAGATAATGTTCACGTAGGGATTCATGTCGACCGAGATATTCTTCAGAAGATCGAGGAATTCATTAAGCTGAACGAGCTCTTGGCGACTGATCGCGCGCACCGAGCCACCGAGAAACACCCGCTTAATTTCCATCAAACTACTGAGTAAGGGATCACTAATATCTTCCGACTTAAGAAAATACCTTTGCATGAAGCGCCTTAGGGCTTGAGGCGTGTACGCGCCGCCGACTTGATCACCGGCTGTAATTTCTTGGTACTCCCTTACCGCCTCTTGTACGCAAGTCCAAAAACCCGAGACTTGCGCCGCCGACAGAGCGCCCTTTTGATATTTAGTTATATTTTCGCCAAAGGAAGTGAGGCAGTCGCCCCCGTCTTTCAACTTAACTTGAACGGGCTTAGACGGCCTAACCCCTTCTTTCGCGCAACCCCCGATCACAGCCAAGGCCAAGAGCAACGTCAGGATTTTAGAAAACATAGCTCAACCCCAATCCGATACGATCGTTGGAGCGGTACAGTGCGAGAAAGCCGTCCTCGATTTCAGCAGACCCAGGGAATAGACCCAGGAAATCCATCTCAAGATCAGCTCTTAATTCTTTGGTAAAATTGAAGCCCGCCGAAATGCTCGCTACCCCGCCGTTTTGAAGTCGATCGTAGATCAAGCGAACCTGTGTTTCCACAGGAAAACGAAAGGCGGATCGCCATGGTTTGATCAAGCCTAGAGAGTAGGCCTCCTTGTATTGATAACGACGCTCGAAAAGGCTGCGGGACGACGCAAATCTACCCGTGTCTTGCTCATCTCCGCCGTCGACCTTGAGGAACCCCAGTTGCAGACGCGCAGCAAATGGTCCTTCAACTTCAAGCGGGCGTGAAGCCGCTGCTGAAGTGATCCAAGCGCTCGAGACCCGTTGCGCGGTAAAGTCTTGAGGGCTAGCGGCCTGGTCGGGAATTTCGCGCATCAAACTGCCCGTCATCTTCCAACTGCCCACCTGGAAAATAGAATCGTGACTGATCAGAGTATGATAGGCCACTCGCGGGGCGACGCTCACATTCATGAAGTCCTCATTGGCACTGACGAGGACTCGATTACGAGAAGGGAAACCAAGCAAAAATTGCGGCATCGGTTTATAGGCTACGGCTAGGCGTCCGAAATAGTTCTTCAAACCGTTCGCTTCCACCTTGGCCACCCCGCCCATGTGACTGGTCCCTTCGCTCAAGGTGGGCTTATCTAATGAGTACCGGATATCGCCGATCACGTCGCGGTATTCGAACTGCGATGCGGGTGGATTGAACCACGGATTGCGGGACGCGAACTTGTTGTTTTCGACAGTAAAACGCGCGCCTAAATCCGGAATGTGAATCGGCAAAAATCCAACCGCGAACGCGAAGGGCACTGCACTCTGATTCAGGAACAATCCCGCCAACCCCGCCTCTTCGCTGCGCAATTTGTTGGTCATATAGCGAGGTTGAAACAAACCTTGATTCCAGGCCGCCTCCCACTCATTCCAACGATCCAGCTTACGTCCTAACGACACGGTACGGTCTGCATCCGGGCGCCAGCTCACATTGGCTTCGTATACATTCAGATAATTCGAGCGTTCCGTAGCACTGTAGTCATTTCGACCATTGATGCGCATCTCGAATGTGCCTAACTTTTTATCTAACACCAGCCCCGCGGAAACGCCCCGGTTGTTGCCTTCGGCCCCTTCTCGAAAAAACGTTTGGCCACTGGACACGTATTCGCTGTTGAAAAGCGTGAGCTGGATCTTCATATCGCTGGTTTTTTGGAGTTTCGCTTCACCCAACTTAAGGCGAAGGGAATCGCTGGTCTGGGCCCCTGCCGTTAACCAACAGAACAAGAGCACAAAATGAATGAAGATACGTGACACGAAAGCCCCCCAACGTGAACCATCGTTTTAAAAAACGGCGACCCAAGAGGCAAGCTATATTAAGAGCCGCAGGCTTGCGGCTCGCTAGATCAAACAGCCGCAGGCTGGGGAGACCGCGGATCTATGTCTTTATTCCAATTCTTGATCTTTTGAATCGTCCATTCCGCGTCATCCCAGGGTAAATCGTGCCCGGCCCAAGGATGTCTTTCCACCGGCCACCCCCACTTTTCATGAAGCGCGGTTGAGCACGAGGGATCCACTAAGCGATCACCCAGTCCATTCAACACGAGAACCGGCAGATCCACGGGCTTCTTTAAACCGCCAAACAAGGCCGCGGCCAAAAGTTGATTGGCAAAATTGGAATAGGAAGTGGGCCTTTCAATCGCGAGTTTCGTCCACAGAGGCAACGCCTTGTCGCGCGCCTCTTCGTTATTCATGATCAGATCCAGAACCTGGCGTTCACGCTCTTTCGCGGATTGGGTGGCGAGAACTTTGGCGAATTTGGACCAAACCTGCCAGCGAAGTCGGTAGTAAAGCGGGCTCAACGGTTTGGCGCTGGTGTTGATCAACACGCAACCAGCCAGGTCCTCGGGACGCTGGTTCATCCATTCCATCGCCACCATTCCCCCTAAGGACATGGCGACAATTTTAAACTGCGACTGCGAGCGCGCACGCTCGATCGCTTTGGCGCGCACGAAGGTGAAAATCTCGCCCATCTTTTTGGGACTTTGGTCGCTTAAGAACTCACCGCTACCTGGTAAATCGATGGGCAAGACATCGTCTTTGGGAAAGGCGCTCTTGAAAAGTTCTACGAACGGACCCCAATGGCCATGCTCGCGCGCGAGTCCGCGCAGCAAAACCCAGGCGGTGGTTTTATTCGTCGGCATACCAAAGCTCCATCGCGCGGCTCAGATTCTTTTTGCGCTCTACATCACTTTGGTTAACCCAAGCTTCGGGGGACAGCAAGGCGCGGTGAAGAAAATCGAAGAGTGTGAGGTGACGACGCAGAATGCGGCGCCTGCGATGCGGCTTCATGGGATCAAACATTCCGCTTTTTGAGAAGACTTGAAGCGGGTTTTTCCTTAGCCAGGTCCAAGATCCCATCTCTAAACAAAAGGGCATAAAAAGACCATGTCCCGACTTCTTTCGGTTTTCCTCGAAGACATAATCCCAGGGGTCCCCGTGAATGGTGTACTGGCGTGACATAGGTTCGAAAACGTAGAAATGGTTTGAATAGGTGCCGTCGAGCATACCTTTTAGCGCGTAGGCCTCCGCCAAGTAAGGAAACGGCTTTCGCGTGTGCGAATAAGGAAACCAAAAGCGATCGCGCGCACCGAAACCCGAATGCACGTCCAGCGTAATGCTCACGGTGGAGGTCAATATTTCAGTTTCCAGCACTTCAATCAGGGCTTTAGTTTCTACCTCCATCTCGGCGCCCAATTCGCCACGGTAGTAAGGAAGCTTACTCGAGAGCCTATGCCCCCGGTAAAAAGGTCCGGGCGAGCCTTCGCCATCGAGCGGCGACTTGCGAATGATATCAACGCCGCGAGCATTGGAGCGGGTGCGATTCACGACCCCCGCCGGATTGACGAGGGGCATGAACACCAGTCGCGACACTTTCAAGCGATCTCGAAAACTTTTGTCCCAGCGCAACATCTCGAGCAGTGTGTGCATGTGGGATAGCACCACTTCGGATCCGATTTTTTCTAAGCCGTGGGCGCCGGCGAAAATCCCTAGGGAAGGTGCTTTCGGATCGGTGCTCCCGATCGCCACAGAATAAAGAGGATAGGTTTTATCGCCGTCGTGCACTTCGGCCACGGTGCGCACGCGGGCGTTGGAACCAAAGTTCTCGATGAGAGTTTCTAGATCGGCCATTTCAGTGAAGGATCGTCTTGCGGGTAGAATCGGCATTGCCCAATTATATAGTTTGATGTGAGCATGGTGCAACAACGTAAGGGGGAGTCTATGTCGGAAAATCAATTATTGCCGGTCGACGCGCAGTGGGGCAAGTCCGCGTGGATTAATCGTGAAACTTACGAACGCAATTACGCTCGTTCGCTTGAGCACAACGACGGCTTCTGGAATGAAGTCGCGTCGCGCTTGAGCTGGTCAAAACCCTGGACCAAGACTAAGAACGTGGACTTTCACCCACCGGTGAAGATCGAGTGGTTTATCGGCGGCCAACTCAATGCTTCATACAACTGCATAGATCGCCATCTGCCCCAAAATAAAGACCGCGTCGCCTTTTACTGGGAGCCTGAAACCTCCGCGCACCAAGCGTTGAAAATCACCTATCAGGATTTGCACGATCACGTCTGCCGTTTCGCTAATGGATTAAAGAAACTGGGCGTAAAAAAAGGTGATCGGGTGACCATCTACATGCCCATGATTCCCGAGAGCGTGTATTCGATGTTGGCTTGCGCGCGCATCGGCGCCATTCACTCGGTCGTGTTTGGGGGCTTCTCGCCGGATTCGATAGCTGACCGTATCGAGGATTGTGAAAGTGACTTCGTCATCACCGCCGACGAAGGCGTGCGCGGCGGAAAAACCATTCCGCTTAAAGTGAACGTCGATGAAGCCTTAAAAAAAGCGACTCGCGTCAAGGCCGTGCTGCTGGTCAAACACACTGGCGCGAAAGTGAATTTTCATGAGGGCCGCGACCACTGGCACCATGAACTCACCGTGGGCCTGCCCGCGATTTGCGAACCCGAACCGATGGACAGCGAAGATCCACTTTTTCTGCTCTACACATCAGGCTCAACGAATAAACCGAAAGGGGTGCTGCATACCACCGGAGGTTACTTGACCTACGCTTCGTACACGCATTCGTTGGTCTTCGATTATCACCCCGAAGATATATATTGGTGCGCGGCCGATATCGGCTGGGTCACCGGTCATTCCTATATTTTGTACGGCCCACTTTCCAACTGTGCGACCTCTGTCATGTACGAGGGGCTGCCGACGTATCCCACCGCTTCCCGTATGTGGGAGATCGTCGATAAATATAAAGTGAACACATTGTACACGGCACCAACTCTGATTCGTGCGCTAATGTCTTTAGGCGAAGAACCAGTGAAGAAAACTTCGCGTCGGTCTTTGCGTTTGCTTGGTTCTGTTGGCGAGCCGATCAATCCCGAAGCGTGGCTCTGGTATCACCGAGTGATCGGCGATTCGCGCTGCCCTATCGTGGACACCTGGTGGCAAACTGAAACGGGTGGAATTTTGATCACTCCCCTCCCCGGCGCTACGGATTTGAAACCCGGATCAGCGACCAAACCGTTTTTCGGGATCAAGCCCGTGATCGTGAATGAAAAAGGCGAAATTCTGGAAGGGGCCTGCGAGGGCATGCTGTGCCTGGAGGGTTCGTGGCCAGGCCAAATGAGGACGGTTTATAAAGATCATCCGCGCTTTTTCACCACTTACTTTTCGAGTTTCCCAGGTCTTTACTTCACGGGCGACGGCGCCAAACGTGACGCCGACGGATACTATTGGATCACGGGCCGGGTGGATGACGTCTTGAACGTGTCCGGACACCGCCTAGGAACGGCTGAAATCGAGTCCGCCTTGGTCGCCCATGCTCAGGTTTCGGAAAGCGCCGTGGTCGGTTTTCCTCATGATATCAAGGGCCAGGGAATTTATGCTTATGTAACTTTAAATAAAGGCGTCGCACCTTCCGAGGACTTACGCAAAGAACTTGCGGAATGGGTGAAAAAATCGATGGGTGGCTTGGCCAAACCCGATTTTATTCAGTGGGCGCCAGCCCTCCCGAAAACGCGCAGTGGAAAAATAATGCGCCGAATTTTACGCAAAATCGCCTGTAACGATCTAGACAACTTAGGCGATACATCCACGTTGGCTGACCCCGGTGTCGTCAAAGATTTGATGTCTGATCGATTGAGAAGTTGAAGTTTTGGCGGAAAGAGTCTCTCGCCCGCCAGTCGTTTGACTTGCGCGTTTTTAGTTTGCGAAGTTCGCCTAATGCTGCCTATGATTTGAGCATCAAGAACTTTTGGAACTCAATGGCAAGGATGCGAATTGAAGCAAAAGATTTGGGTCACACAAGCACACAAATGTGCACATTTCTCGAGCGCTTTTGGACGTGAACTGCCAACGAAGCAAGCACCAAGAAATTTTCTTTTTCGGACATCCCGCATCGCGATTGACAGTTTCTTTCCCCTACAGGTAGCGTTTGAGTTGTCGGTGCAACACAATATGCAAAATATTATGTTCACCGGATTCTCGGACATAGCACTAGGTTCCTATGATGGAACTTCTCATGTGTTGAAGCTTACGGACGACGCTTCACCTGTGGCCGGTCTTTCACTAAATTTTGCTCACTTTATGACTCGAGGGGGTTATTATCATGGATCTTCAAAAAGAGACCATACCGGCAGGCCATTCTCTTCCGCTAAATAGCGGCGGGGATACGACTATTGAACGCAACACCGACACTCCGGCCGAGGGCCCGATTGTGATGCGTGTCCGTAAACGTGACGGCACACTTTCGGCCGTGGACGTAAATAAGATCGTGAATGTCGCTTTGGCGTGCTCGACCGGTCTTAAAGAAGTCGATCCCATGCGCGTGGCCGCAAAGGTCATCAGCGGACTTTATGATGGCGCTACGACCAAAGAACTGGATCAGCTGTGCATTCAAACAGCCGCGCTTTTGATTGGTGAAGAGCCACAGTATTCACGTTTGGCTTCGCGTCTTCTGGCCCGCTTTATCGGCGAAGAGGTCACTAATCAGAATATCCGCAACTTCTATGATTCGATCACCGTCGCTCACAAGCAAGGCATCGTTTCGGAAGAGAAATTCAACTTCGTGCGCGAACACAAAGAAGCATTGAACATCATTATCGATGATTCACGCACCACGCGCTTCGAATACTTCGGTCTACGTACTATATATGATCGCTATTTGCTAAAGGACCCGCACACCCGCCAGGTGATCGAAACTCCGCAGCACTTTTTCTTGCGCGTGGCTTGTGGTCTGGCGAAAACTTTCCAAGAAGCTCAAGAATTTTACGAATTGATTTCGTCGCTGGACTATATGCCTAGCTCCCCGACTTTATTCAATTCGGCCACCATGCGTCCGCAATTGTCTTCATGTTACTTGCTGGATTCACCCGGGGATGACCTGTCGGCGATCTATGAAAAATACAAGGACATCGCTTTACTTTCAAAGTTTGCTGGCGGGATTGGCGTGTCGTTTAGTCGTATTCGCTCGCGTGGCTCACTCATAAAAGGGACGAACGGCCACTCGAATGGTTTAGTGCCCTGGCTCAAGACCTTGGATTCGTCGGTCGCGGCCGTCAATCAAGGCGGACGCCGCAAAGGTGCGGCCTGCATCTATTTAGAAACCTGGCATTCAGACATCGAAGAATTCATCGACTTGCGTGACAACACGGGCGATGAAGCTCAGCGCGCGCACAACTTGAATTTGGCCAACTGGGTACCTGACCTATTCATGCGCCGAGTGGAAGAAGATGGAATGTGGTCGCTCTTTGATCCAAAAGAAGTGCCCGAATTCGTTGACCTCTACGGTGAAGAATTTGAAAAGGCCTACGCTCAGGCCGAAAGTGAAGGTCGCTTCGTACGCCAAGTGAAGGCGCGCGACCTTTACGCCCGCATGATGAAATCCTTGGCGCAAACCGGAAACGGCTGGATGACTTGGAAAGACGCTTCGAACAAGAAGTCCAATCAAACGGGCCGCCCTGAAAACGTGATTCACTTGTCGAACCTGTGCACCGAGATTTTAGAAGTCACCTCGAACGGTGAAACCGCCGTTTGCAACTTGGGTTCGATCAATTTAGGCGCGCATGTGGTCAATGGTGCCTTCGACTTCGAAAAACTTGCACATACGACCGAAGTGGCGATCAAGTATTTGGACCGCGTGATCGATATCAATTTTTATCCCATTTCGACCGCAGCGACTTCGAACTCGCGCTGGCGCCCGGTGGGCTTAGGCTTGATGGGTCTGCAGGATGCTTTCTTTAAATTGAACCTCCCCTTCGACTCCGCCGAAGCCTTAAAGCTTTCGACAAAAATCCAAGAAGAGATTTACTTCCATGCCCTCAAGACTTCGTGCGCTCTGGCTGAAAAGTTTGGGGCACATCCGGCTTTTGCTGAAACTAAGGCTGCTCAGGGGGTTATGCAGTTTGATCTTTGGAACGTGGTTCCCGAAGATATGGAGCGCTGGGAACGTCTGCGCCGCAAAGTGAAGACAATTGGTCTGCGCAATTCGTTGATGATCGCCATTGCACCGACGGCCACGATCGCATCGATTGTCGGTGCTTACGAAGCCACCGAACCGCAGATCTCAAATCTTTTTAAACGCGAAACCTTAAGCGGCGAGTTTATTCAAGTGAATCGCTACTTGGTGGACGTGCTTAAAAAACGCGGACTTTGGAATGACGAAATCCGCGGCAAGATCAAAGCAAGCGAGGGCTCAATCCAAGATATCGCCGAAATTCCGGACGACGTGAAGCTGCTGTTCCGCACCGTCTGGGAAGTTCCGCAGAAATCTTTGATCGATCTTGCGGCCGCGCGCGGCGCCTTTATCGATCAGTCCCAGTCGCTGAACTTGTTTATGGAAAGCCCCAGTATCGGCAAACTTTCTTCGATGTATATGTACGCATGGAAGATGGGCTGTAAAACCACGTACTACCTGCGTTCGCGTCCCGCGACTAAAATTGCGAAGACCACGTTTGCAGGAAATGGGGCTGGTGCCAATGTAACGCCGGCAAATACGACTGAGGCGATCGCCGCGCCAAAGAAGACCTTCACGGACCAAGAAGCTTTGGCTTGCTCGCTTGAAAATCCGGAAATTTGTGAAGCCTGCACTTGATTAGTTTTTCGATGAACACACAACCGTGGATTCCATTGATGGAATCCACGTAAAGACAGAGGAGCAATTGGATATGATACTAGACCCCGGTTTTGACCTAACTTTGCGGCCGATGAAATACCCCGAGTTCTTTGATATGTACAAGGATGCGATCAAGAACACCTGGACGGTTGAAGAAGTGGATTTCAGCAACGACATCGTTGATCTGAATAAAAAGCTTACGCTGGCCGAACGTTTTTTGATCTCGCGCCTGGTGGCCTTCTTTGCAACCGGTGACTCGATCGTCGGCAATAACTTGGTGATTAACTTGTACAAGCATGTGAACTCGCCGGAAGCCCGGCTCTATCTGTCGCGTCAGCTTTTTGAAGAAGCCTTACACGTGCAGTTCTATCTGACCCTCTTGGATAGCTACATCCCCGACATGGCGGAGCGTGAAAAGGCATTTGCGGCTATAAACAACATCCCCTCGATTCGCAAAAAAGCAGAATACAGCTTCAAGTGGATGGATTCCATCAATCAACTGAGCCAGTTGAACACGCTGGAAGAGCGTCGCCGATTCCTAATGAATATGATCTGCTTTGCGGGAACCATCGAAGGCTTGTTCTTCTTCGGCGCGTTCGCCTATGTCTATTTCTTGCGCTCAAAAGGCTTACTGAACGGCTTAGCTACGGGAACCAACTGGGTCTTCCGTGACGAAAGCGGTCACATCGACTTCGCCTTCAAGGTGATTGAAACCGCGGTGAAAGAAGAGCCCGCTTTGTTCGATCAACGCATGAAAGACATGGTCATCGTGATGATGAAAGACGCCATCGACTGCGAAATGGCTTTCGCCAACGATATTCTTGAACACGGTGTTGCTGGCCTAAGCGCCAAAGACATGCGCACATACTTGGAATTCGTCGCCGATCAGCGCCTAGAACGCTTGGGCATTCCCCATCAGTTTGGACGCAAAAATCCGTTCGACTTTATGGCTTTGCAAGACACTCAGGAGCTCACCAATTTCTTCGAGCGCCGAGTTTCCGCTTACCAAGTCGGCGTGACCGGAGCGGTGAGTTTCGACGAGAGCTTCTAGAAGAAGTCTTCGAGACGAAGGATTCAAGTGGCTTGCCGGCAGAACCGTTCTGTCGGCCATTTTATCTTCATCTCCCCGATCCCAACGGCCCGCGTTTTCGCCCGCCCGCTCGTTCTGAGCTTCTGGAATCCGTTTTTTGTCACATTATTCTCTACTGAAATAACGCGCAGTCCCCTGTCTAGACAGGGATCAGTGCGTCACGAGGCTAACCTTTCTTCGCCCCTGGCGGTGGCTGTTTCAAACCTTCGCTCGTGTAAATATCCCGGTCATCAGCCACGCTGCCCTCTTGGTGTTCGCTCATGGTGCGCAAAGCTTCTTTGCCCGTGATGCCCACCCACTCCGGAAAAAAGATCATAAGCAAAATGTAAGTGCCAAATCCGGCAAACAGTAAAAATAAAATCAGACCAATCATCCACGTATCATCCATCACTTCTTACCCTTCTTCTTCGCGCGGCGAGCTTCGGCGCGGGTGCTCGCAGAGCCACCTGAGCCCGCGCCACTCACCCCGGCAACGACACCCACGCCGACCCCAGCCATCACCAATGGATCTTCATCCCCAGGCAAGCGATGCCAACCACCTAGCCTTGGCGCCTGTCGCAGCCAAGCCCAGATGAAGAACGCAATACCCACCGCGAGCATGCCGATCGAAATCCATTGACCGCGAGTCAGTCCCAAAGCTTGAAATCCGATGCCTATATCGGGCATGCGGAATTGCTCGCCGATGATGCGTGCCACACAATAGAGACTGCCAAACGCCGCCGCAATCATACCGGGCTTTTGCGGACGACGCCACAACACCACCAAGACTAAGAAAACCAACAGCCCTTCGAGCAACGCTTGAATCAACTGCGAAGGATAACGCGGAGTCAGCACCTCACCCAACGCCTTCGTTAAGGCCACGTTTCCGCTTTGCACGGCTTGAATTATGGCCTCAATTGTTTCCTGAATGCGAACCCGCGAGGTAAAATCGCGCCCCTGGGTATCCAACCAATTCTGCCAAACTCCGGCGTTTAGCTTAATGACTTCACCGGCCGAGGTTTTGAATTCACCCAGCAGTTCGGCCACGGGCTTAAGCTCCTCTAAACGCGCTTTATCGGTCTGCGCCCATAATCCCATCTCCTGCGGGAATTTGACCGCCCAAGAGAGTCCTGCGGGAGCTTCGCGGCCGTAGAGTTCACCATTGATGAAATTGGCCAGGCGGCCAAAGAAAAATCCAAGGGCAGAGCCGAACACGGTCAGATCCAGGCAATGCAACCACGACATTTTATTGAAACGCCCGTAAAGATAACAGACCAGCATCACGCCGAGGATTCCGCCGTGCGAGGACATGCCGCCTTCATTCACTTTAAAAACGCCCCAGAAGGGAAAACTACTGTCAAAGGACAACAAGAGATCGGGGGCGTAAAAAAGGCAATAACCCACCCGCCCACCGCCGAGCACACCGATCGCGCAATAGGTGGTGAAGTCGGCGATCTGATCCAGGCGAAATTGCGTGCCGCCTTTCTTCGTCAGTCGGTAAACCGCGTAGTATCCGGTGATCAACCCCAGCAGATAGGCCAAACCGTACCAACGGATACCAAAAGTTTCGGTGAGCTGAATCGCGAATGGATCTAAATTGTGAACCCAAGTCATGATTCAAACTGTCACCCAACGATGAACCGGTCAAAAGGACTAATTTTTGACACGGATTGGCTTTTTGATTAACGTCGCCGCATGCCTGCACTTGTTCTTGCCAGCCAATCCCCTTATCGCCGACTGCAACTCGAAAATTTCGGTTTGAAATTCACGGCCGCAAAGCCTGCCCTCAATGAGGATCAACTGAAAGTCGTTGGCCCACATGACCTTACCGAACTCACTCGTTTCCTAGCCTTAAAAAAAGCGGAAAGCTTAGCCGCCCAATTTCCCGGAGCACTGATTTTAGGATCGGACCAGCTGGTGGACCTCGGCGGCGAACGCTTGGATAAACCCGGCACGCCAGAGAAAGCCTTCGCGCAACTTAAAAGGATGGGCGGCCACGAACACCGACTGATCACCTCACTCGCCATGTGTCTAAACGGCGAATCGAAGCTCTTTACTGACGTGACCACCATTCGTTTGAAAACATTAAGCGACGATATGATCAAAGCGTACTTGGCGGTGGACCGACCTTTCGACTGCGCGGGGTCCTACAAGATTGAAAAGGCGGGCTTAAGCCTGGTCCAGTCTATAAACTCGGGCGATCCCAGCGCGATCCAGGGTTTGCCGATGTTGAGTTTGATGCGCGGGCTCGATGAGTATAATCTCAAAGTCTCGGAACTCTGGCTTTAGTTGAATTTGGGAGTAAGCCTAAAATGAAATTCACCGAACGTCCCCGCCGCCTGCGCCGCAGTGCTTCGATTCGTGATTTGGTGCAAGAGACTCAATTGACCTCAAGTGATTTTGTTTGGCCCGTGTTCGTAAAAGCGGGAAGCAAATTGCGCGAACCGATTCCCTCCCTTCCCGGCTGCTTCAGGCTTTCGCCCGACACGTGTCTGGAAGAAGTACGACGGTTGGTGGATCTTGGACTCAAAGCGGTTGAAGTTTTTCCGGGTATCGATGAAAACTTGAAGTCCTCGAAGGCCGAAGAAGCACTCAACCCCAAAGGACTGGTGCCGCAAACGGTACGCCTGCTTAAAAAAGCCTTCCCCGATCTGGTGATCATCACCGACATCGCCTTAGATCCTTACTCTTCGGATGGGCACGATGGAATTGTGCGTGAAGGGCAGGTTTTGAACGACGAGACCGTTATCGTTTTAAGTGAGCAAGCGAAAATGCACGCCGAAGCCGGTGCGGATTTCGTTGCGCCCTCGGACATGATGGACGGACGCATTGGTTGGATCCGCAGACAGTTGGACGAAAGCGGCTTCACGCAAACCGGAATCATTGCCTACACCGCGAAGTATGCGTCGGGCTTTTACGGACCGTTCCGCGAAGCCTTAGAAAGTGCTCCGCGTTTTGGCGATAAAAAAACCTATCAAATGAATCCTATGAATGCGCGCGAAGCCTTGCGCGAAGCGAAGCTTGACCAGAACGAGGGCGCGGACGTTTTGTTAGTCAAACCGGCCCTGGCCTACCTCGATATCATCTTTATGATTAAACAAAAGACGTATTTGCCGATGGCGGCCTACAACGTCAGCGGTGAATATGCGATGGTAAAAGCCGGTGCCGCCGCCGGTTGGCTTGATGAAAAAACGGCGGTTATTGAAATTCTAGGTTCGATCAAAAGGGCTGGCGCGGATATGATTTTCTCTTATCACACGCCGGATGTTCTGAAGTGGTTAGCCAAACACAAATAGGCAGAGGTCCTTTGGACAAATTGCCGCGCCGAGCTGCAAAAAAGGCTCCGACACAATTATGCAGCTTTGATCAGGCGGGCGACGATGACTTCTTCTTTTTCTAGATTGGCGTCGGCCTTTTTTAGGTGGGGTAGAAATTCGAGGAAGGCTTGGGCTAATTTCTCGTCGAATTGTTTGCCGGAGAATGCTTTGAGCTCGTTGATGGCTTTTTCTTCGGGCAAAGCGTTTCGGTAAGGCCTCGTATTGGTCATGGCGTCGAAGCTATCCACCACCGCGATGAGCCGCGCGAACACGGGGATCTGTTCACCCGCCATCAGGTGGGGATATCCAGCACCGTCGATTCTTTCGTGGTGATATTTGATTCCCGGCATAAGGAAACGAAAGAACGGCACGTGCTCCAAATGCTGGATCATCGCGGCGCTCATCATGGGATGAGATTTCATCATTGCAATTTCATTCGAGTCCAAACGACCTGGCTTCACCAAAACTTCGGTGGGAATTTGCACTTTGCCGATGTCATGAAAAAGGCCCGAGTATTCGAGAATCGCTTGTTCGAATTCATTAAAGCCTAAAGCCTTCGCGAAAGCTCGGCTACCGCGCCCGACGCGACAACAATGATGGAAGGTGAATGGATCCTTAGCCTTTACTTCATCTAAAAGCTGCTTCGCCGTTTCCGCAGACCATTCAGGAATATCGTCCCAAGCCAAATTCGACCTCTTTATAAGAAGAGATTAGGAGAAGAAATCCTCTCAAAGATTTTATCGGCTCATTTCGGGAGTGGCTTGATCCTGATCTTAAAAAGTCTAATTTTGAGACGTTATGGCCGACGCCCTATTGAAGAGCGCGAATAAATTCCTTCATCGATTCAATTTCGTCTGATGAAAGCGGGCGACCTGGCGGCATTTGATCCTCCCCGCGCGCTTCGATGCGCCTAACAATCTGATCGCCTAGACGAGTGGTGCGCAGGCGATGCGCCAGCAAACGAGTGTCCTCAAACGGTATCGGTGGAGCTTTGGCATCAAAGCCTTCCGTGTGGCATTTGGCACAGCGGGCGATGGGTGGTCGCTCAAACTGAACTTGTGTGTGCGGACGCCACCAAGTCGTTTGAGCTAAGGAACCTTGCCTTGAAGCTAGGCTTTTTGCTTTTAGCTCCGCGCAGTCGACCTTGAGCCATGCGGGAATTCCTGAGTGCAGATCCTCAGGGGTTAAATTCAAACCCTCAAACAGGTCGGGCTGGACCTCACGCAGAACCATGAGAGCATCCAGTAGAAAAAATCCAGGACTCGCAAACAAATAATCATTGGCGATATGACTGGTGGATAAGTTCGCGGCGCTTACCCCAGCCAAATCCAGTAGCCAACGAACGAGAGCCACGTCCCCACGCTCGGCCCCGAGCCGCTCGTGATTCATTCGCCCAATAATCACCGGCGATGGAAAATAGCTGGCGACCAATTGATCTTGAAACTGTTTGGTCCTCGCGCGGGCCTGCACGACGTCCTGGTAAATGGTGTCGAGCCTGGCGATCTGCGCTGAAGTGAGGTCCGGTAAAAACTCCAAAATCTGCTGCTTTTGCTGCTCGAAACTCAGGCGCGGAAAGGCCGAAAAGCAAGCCCCGAGAGTGGCCACCAACGGATAGCGAATCGCGGACAGATCTACCTTGGATAATTCCCGCTTCATCCATTGGCCTAAATTGATTTGGTGTATGTACTGAGTGAAGGCCGTGTTCTCTTCATTGCCCAAACCAATTTGCGGCTTCAGCTGCAAGCGACTGAGCAGCGGGGAACTATTCGCATTGGCTTTAAGTTTTACGTAGGCATCTTTTTCTTGTTGGGTGTGCAATTGTCCTACAGCCGCCCCGAAAGCATTGGGCCAGAAGTCATAGGGGTCCCACAGAGGCTTGGCTGGCTTTCCATGGCAACTGACGCAGGCCTTGGGCTCGTGACGAAATTCAATGCCTTCTTTAGCAAAGACGATTTCGCGCGGCCGCAGCTCGTAGGTCTGCGGGTCAGATTCTAAGATCTCGACTTTTATCTGACGATTTTCTGGATGCTCGGCAAAGGCCATCATCATTCCGCCATCGAACAGCACGACGCGCGGATGATCGACAGAAGCCAATTGCAGGCTTTGAGAATGATGAAGAAGAATGAAATGATTTTTTAACGAGGGCGCTTGCTGAAGTAAGTAATCAATGAACTGCGGGTAATCATTGAAGCGGTATCGATCACGCTCCATTTCAGCAAAAGAGGGAACCCGAACGCGAAATACGCCTCGCTCGCGGACTTCCAGACCGTCGAGCCGGTAGGTGTAGCGCAAAAAGGAATCTTCTAGCTCTTGCGCCCCTAAGTTCAAACCCGCCAACAAACCTACAGTCGCCGATATCGAAAGCCACCAACGCATACCTACATCCCCCCCAACCCCAACCCAGTACGCTAGCTGAAAGGTTTAGGTGGATTCAAATCGAATTTACCAATGGGGACCATAAGACTCGCGAAACCGGATTTTGTGTCACATTGCAATATCTATCCTCCACATCGACCACGACGAGTGATAGGTCCGTTGCAACCACAAGAGGTATATCCATGACCATCGCCGCAAGGCTTTTGCTTTTAGTGACCGTAGTCGCCTCCGCCCCGGCGCTGGCCCAAGTTCAGCGCTACGACGCAGACAAAACACGATCGCTTCTTCTACGTCTGGCCAAAAATCCACCCAAAGGTGAACTCATCATCCAGGGCGCGCTCCCCGCAGGGCGCAAAGGTGAATTCCTCAATTACTATTCGCAAGTGATCTTTCCGCGGCTGCAAGGTTCCGATTTTTCCGTTCCCTATCGCTCCTATAGCCTTTTGCTCGATGTGGGCGCCGCTCGCAGCAAGCGCGAACTCAAATGGTTTCAGCGCCGGTTCGAAAAGGTCGCGACGTCCTACAGCGCGCTGAACGTCGATGAATCCTGGACCGAGCAAATTCGTGAGTGGGCACGCCTCGCGCAAGGCTTGCAGGGCGATCTTCCCGACGTTGCCCGGATGCTCGACCGCGATCGTGAACTTGAATCCTACGCACCCCATCTGAAAATGAAACTCGACGAAGTTCACCGCTTAGAGAGTGAATATGAAATGGCGCTCAACGCCGCACCGTCGAATGCTCGACTGCCCGAGTACACACAAGCGAGAGCGGAAATCCGACGCCGCTTTAAGGCCGGTGAAATTTCGCTCGACCAAGCCCGCAGCGAACTGCGTGCCGTGCTGATGCTCCCCATGGGTTATCACCGCATTGGCTTTGAAGCCGCGCAAGCCAAAGGAGAAAATCTCAATCGCATGGCCGTTTTGCGCTCACAGCTTGCGAAAGCCAAAGGTTTTCCAAATTGGTCGGCCTATACGCTTGAGGTCAGCGGCCAGGGCTACACCGCAGAATACCGTGGCGTCGAAAATCAGCGTCGGTTTCTGAAGAATCTGATCGCAGCCTTAATGCCCATCTATTTACAAACCCTTGATGCTCGGATTCGCGAAATGGGCTTAGAGCGCGCGGACCTCGATATTCGTTTGCAGGACTTAGGATTTTTTTCTCCGCCCGGCATTGAACAATTAAGAGCCTATTTTCCAGATGATAAAATCACCGACATTTGGCAGGAAGTTTTGTTCGAAAGCGGCTATTCGCCCGAAGTGTTGAGCCAAATTTTGGTCGACGACAAGATCCGTAAAGGCAAAAACACCTCGATGGCCTACATGAGTGGTTTTTTCGGACCCTATGACAATGACACCATAGTGGATGCAGAAACCTTGAGCTTCCCTCCCAATCCGGGGCCATTTCAAAATCCGGGCTTCGTTTATATCATGCAGACCTACGTGGGCGGTGGTCTTGCCGACCTTCAAACCGCGTTCCATGAAGGGGGCCACGGTCTTGAACGTGTGCTCAAGAACAAAACGCGGGCCACCGACGAAGCCTATGGTTACGTCGAAGTGCCCTCAATGACCTCCGAACGTTATGTTTCGGACCCCCACGTGGTCTTTGACAAGGCTGTACCAGTCAATGGCCAGCGCCCTACCCTAGAAGAAGTGAAGACTTACATCACCAGTCTTAAACGCGGTAAAGTTTTGGCTTTGATTCAAATGTCTCAGACGGCACTATTAGACACTGAGCTTTGGGCCTATGATTATTCGCAGCCGCAAGCGCAGACGTTCTTAGAGCGCATTGAACAATTGACCAAAGAAACCGATCTGCTCGGAAAACAATTTCCCGACATAGAAACCGCAACGCCGCTGTTTTATCACAACGTCTCGACGACTCACTACACCAGCGGCAACGTTCGCCAAATTGGCTACGTCTATGCTGAAATCGCCTCGATCATGATGGCCGAGCACTTTTCAGACCGTCTGGAAACGCTGACCGGTCGCAGGTCATGGCACAAACAACCGCTTCTAGCAGGGTTATTCGAAAAAGAACTTTACAGCGAAGGCTGGAAGCTGCCCTTCCCGAAGAATATCGAAAAAATCACCGGCCGCCCTTATGATGTGAGCCAAGTGGTTGGGGAACTAAAAAGTGAATTAGGGCTGACGGATGGGGTTTGCGAGACGATTTTGAAGCCAGGATTAAAATAGTGGTCT